>JAKAAS010000199.1 GCA_021802225.1 Bacillota bacterium | reverse complement strand
GGTGCATCGAAGCCATCAGCGCTCTGGGGGACGTTCTAGGATTTTGACACTCTCGAGGATCGAAGGATCGTCGGTGCTTTTCACCCATGCGGACGATTAATCGAGCTCATCCCTCTCCTAAAAAAACAAATTCCTCAAGAATAGGCCAACTCGCGGAAAAGCCCGCAGGTTGCTCCGGGCTCTCGCACAGACTGACTTGTATTTGCAGGCCTTTAGGAAACAGAGGTTGTCAAAGTCGTATCGTCATCCACAACTTCTAGAGATTGGCGAGTCGCCTTGATGCCGAATGGCACCAATACCGCACTGACCAGTCCAGTTGCTGCCATATAGAGAAATGCCACCATAAAGCCCTGCGAACCAAATGCCACATAAGCGCCCATGGCCAAAATAGGAGCCAAAGCTCCCCCAATATGTCCAACGCCATCAGTTAACGCCACACCAGATGCACGCGCCCGCGTTGGGAAACTTTCAGCCGTTAAGGCATATAAGAGTGGAAAGAAGAATGTGAGAGCAGCAGACAGAACGAAGCCGGCGATATAAATGATAATAGGCGTCGGGATGACACCAATGACAATGAGACCAGTCACCCAGACTAAAATGCCCACCAAGATCGAATACTTTCGTTCGAACCGGTCACCCAGCCATGCCGCGGTTAGAGCTCCTACAGGATATCCGATTCCCGTGACCAATAGAAACACAATACTGTTGGTTAATGAATATCCTTTGTCTACCAAAAATGTCGGAGCCAGTCCCAGCCATGCATAATCACTTAAGTACATGAATGTCCATATAAGTAGCAATAGCACGAGCCGCCCAACATAGGGATTCTTGAGTAATGCACGGGTAGGAAATTCCTGGCTGTGAGTCTCTCCCGCGAGAATTATAGGTTCGGGCAACACCCCTTTTGTCTTGTTGATTGCAACTCGCTCCGCTTCCATAATCACCCGTTCCGCCTCATTTACACGCCCGTGAGCTAACAGCCACCGCGCAGACTCGGGCATTCGGGCAGACCAAAATAACGTCAGTCCCCCTAGCGCCCCCACAAAAAACAAACCACGCCAACCCCAATTGAAATGCGGCACTAATGCTAACGCGACAAATGGAACCACTGCAAATCCGGAAAAGGCAAACACATTGGCCCACCCTGTGTAACGTCCGCGAATGGGCGCCGGTGACACTTCTCCAACATAAGCAGAGATCGCAGCGATTTCGGCCCCAATTCCCATGCCCGTAATAAACCGCCATACAATGAGCCATGTCAGGTCAAAAGATGCCGCACAGGCCAACGATCCGACCGTAAAGAGCCCGGTTGCCGACATAATCGCGACTTTTCGTCCACGGGCATCGGCAAAAGTGCTATTAACATATGATCCCAAGATGTACCCTAACAAACTCGCGGTAATGGGAATAGCCGCGGCACTTGCCGCTATGTGAAACTGCTTGCTGATCACAGGCAAGGCAAATCCCACATTGGTAATGTCAAAGAACGCCAATAAATACCCAATACCGATTACCCATAGTACTGAGGTGCGATACGGCCATACGGGAATACGGTCCAACCGTGCCACCAGATCCTTATCGGAATCCAAAGGTATTATTGTACTCACCTACACTCATCCTTTCTTAATTTGGCTGAGTTCCCCAGTCTTCCACATTGTTCATGACGAGCAATCTCCTCAGCGCCGCATCGCACCACCTCCCTTCCAAGGCTTTTCTTCTCAAACCTCTTTACTCCCGCTTTAAGGATTGGTGCCCGATTTCTAATTTTTGATCCCTACTGCCCATTTCCCTACCAAGAACTGGTTTCAGAACTTCTTATTAACCGGTCTTCTTCGGAGCTTCTGTAGAACGCGGCACTCAAGGCATCTGGCGTGGTCGAGACTCATTCAGCACTAAACATAAGACCCTACAGATAGAATCCATGTCGATATGAGCCGCCGAGCCACGAGACCATTCTCCATTCATTTGTTGAAAAGAGACGCTGTCTCCCTCCAGATATCTTGCCCTATCCTTAAGACGCATTATTGTGATAATTGGCGAAATATTGTTGCCGTGGACAAAAGGGCATTCTTGCCAAATTACTTCTTCGCTCTAGCGAGATGCGCCCCCTCTCGATCAGCGGGTTTCTAGACCTCCACACGCTAACCCCGATCGCGTACATGTCCATGAATCGCGGCCAAGAAAAACGCAATCACGATATCCGCAAGTTGCGGCCACTGGTTAGCAGGTTGCAGATGACCTTTCATCAGCGAGCGCACCACGCGAAAATCATCCACAATATTAAGCAACTCAATCAGATCACGATTCGTACCCGCTCCACATCACGACCAACAACTGCCTTCGAGCGCGAGTCTAAAGGAGTCTTCCATTTATTTGCTTATCTCCGTGTGTGCCGTTTGGCCTATTAGAATGCAATGTATTCGTTATCGGCGCAGATTCTCAAAAATGGCGGCAATTCCTTGTCCCCCGCCTATACACATCGTAACCAATCCATATCGCATTCCACGTGCTTCCAGTTCATATAGCAGTTTGACTGTTAAAATGGTCCCTGTGGCCCCTAAAGGATGACCTAAGGCAATCGCTCCTCCGTTGACATTGGTTCGCTCCCAATTTAAATGAGCATCACGCACTACCGCCACAGTTTGCGCTGCGAAAGCTTCATTCAATTCGACCAAATCCATTTGATCTATGGTCAGATCAGCGCGTCGCAAGACTTTTGCAATGGCATCTACAGGAGCATAGCCCATAATTTCTGGTTCCACGCCCGCTACAGCGTAACTGACGAGGCGCGCGCGTGGTTCGAGTTGTCTGCGCGAGGACTCAGCGGCGGTCATCATGAGTACGGCAGCAGCACCGTCATTAATTCCCGAGGAATTTCCGGCCGTTACGGTACCATCTTTGCGAAATACTGGGCGCAGCTGGCTAAGTTGTTCCAGCGTGCTGTCGCGTGGATGTTCATCTACTTGAAATATCTCCTGACGGCGCCCTTCACTAACAGAAATGGGAACGATCTGATCTGTAAAGCGCCCGGAATTTATTGCTTGATACGCGCGCTGTTGCGAGTCCCAAGCCAATCGATCTTGATCCTCGCGTGAAACATGAAAACGTTGTGCGACAATCTCAGCGGTGACACCCATAGCATAGTGTCCAAAAGGGTCGGTTACAGTGCTCAGCACGCCATCTTCGAGTTCTCCGTTACCCAGCCGCCGGCCCCAACGGTTCCACACATAATAGGGCAAGCGGCTCATGTTCTCTGCCCCGCCTGCCACGATGACGGAGGCATCTCCAGCTTTTAACCATTGGGCTCCCGATATGATGGCTTGCAGGCCCGACCCACACAATCGATTAACGGTCTGCGCAGTCGATGTCACGGGAAGTCCTGCATGCAGCGCAATTCGGCGTCCAATGTAGGCGTCCCCCGACACCTGCCCTACACATCCCATAATCACTTCATCCACGGATTCGGGGGCAACCTGTGAACGCTTCAAAGTTTCCTGCACAACAATTCCGCCCATTTCGTGGGCCGGCGTGGACTTAAGACGACCACCAAATGATCCTATAGCCAGACGCGCACCATCCACAATCACCACATCGTCGACCATACAACGCTTCACCTCTCTTTGAGTTTCTTTCCTTGCAATCAGACGCCACGATATTCGGCTATTGGTCACCCGGACTTTTCATTCCAGCGCTGTCAAAACACCGACGCGTTGCTGCCGACCAGTAGCAAGAAGTTTATGGGGACGGGGGCTTGCCGCCATGCTGAAACGGTGACAACCTTCCCCTTGCGCAACTTCTCTCGTCACTGTTGATGGTTGGACTGCAGTGGCAGGCAATAACACCGACTCTTTAATGACAGTAAAATGCCTGAGATAATTAGTTCTTGTTGCCGGCGCTAACCCGAGCTTGAATCCATGATATAAAGTTGTTGAGCCAAGTGCATCTCTGCCCAACACTCACCGCGATCTCTTGCATATACCACCCATCGCTTGACCGATTGGTGTATCACCTAACGGACGGCTTTCCAGATCAAAGCACTCCGGGATTAAACACCCCAGTTTCATTCTGCTAAACCAGAAGCTTATCGTCGAGCCAAGTCTGCCGTTATGCCTTCGGTGACTGTTCTTCCTTAATTCCAGCCAATCGCTTGGCTTCAGCTTCGGCATGCTCCCATGGATACGCTTTCACGGCAGTCATTTTTTCCGCTTCAATGGACCCTTCCGCATGCACAGCCAGTACTAGATGATATGCGGCCAAGTCAGATGCTACCAAGTCGCTCGCTAAATAGAGCGCTTGCAGGCGTTGTTTGCCATTTATGTTTTGTCCCTGCAAGTATCGGTTGAGAACCGGACCGATCTCTGGATGCACCATGTCCTCTGCGGATGGGGCCGTCACTAACATCCCTCCAGCAATGTCCTGAACGTGGTGGAATGCCTGATGAAGCCCTGTGGCGAAGTGATACTTGGCTAAATTGACCAGTGGGATATTGGGCCGAAAGATACCCGGCTCCACCCATTCCCCGCGATCCGCGGCATTATCCAAGATGGACCGCACCGTCATCTCATAGAGCACTAAATCGCTCAGTGCATTTTGAATGTGCCGCGCCTTAGCCAACCCGTTATAGCGCACAAGGAGCGAAGCGACGCCTGTCAGCGCCTCAAGCAGGGGTAATTTATAAGACACAGCGGTAAATCGGTGAAATTCCACAAACGCCTTAGCCATCGTACCTGCCGCCTGCCACTCTCCGTTCAAAAAGACATTGTCATAAGGAACGAAGACATCATCGAACCAAGTAAACGTTTCTACCATCTTGTGATGACTACTGATCGGCCGTTCCATGTCGCGATAGGGGCCACTCAAGAAAGGGCTGGCCACTAATGTCAGACCAGGTGTATTCACAGGGATGGCAAACGCTACGGCGTAATCCTTATCCGATTCCCGAAGTTCACGGGTTGGAAGTACGATGAGCCAATTTGCATTAACAGAGACAGATGTGATGCAACATCCTGTGTT
>JAKAAS010000198.1 GCA_021802225.1 Bacillota bacterium | reverse complement strand
GGTTCTGTCTGATTGGCTTTGCGGCCGCATCTTTTATTCGGGGATCTTGACAGGAAACGACTCGATTGCTTTGATAACATCCCGCGTGATCCGGCTAGGTGTAGACGACCCTGCTGTGACCCCGACCGTGGCCACTCCCTCAAACCACTCGGGTTTGAGATCCTGGGCGCTTTCCACCCGCACAGACGGCTTGTGTCCGATTTTCTCCACGACCTCCACGAGGCGGTTGGAGTTGTTGCTGCGCCGGTCCCCGACGACTACGACCATATCGACCTCGTCCGCTGATTTGACCGCAGCTTCTTGGCGCAGCTGGGTGGCCATGCAAATCTCATTATGTACTTCGGCTTGCGGATATCGTTCGAGAAGACCTTGGATAATGGACGCGGTATCCCACTGGCTTAGAGTGGTTTGCGTGACAATCGCGATCTTTTCCTCTGGGGTAAAGGGCACCTGGGCCACATCGTCGAGATGGGTCACCAGAAACGCCCGCCCGGCTGGCGCCTCACCCATGGCCCCTTCAGGTTCCGGATGGTCTCTGGTGCCAATGTAGACAATAGCGTAGCCTTCCCGGATTTTTTCCTGAATGAGGGTATGGGTCTTGGTCACGTCAGGACAGGTTGCGTCGAAGCAGGTGAGGCCCCGTTCCCGCGCCTTGGCTTTCACGCTGGGCGAGATGCCGTGAGCCGTAAAGATGACCGTCGCGCCATCCGGCACCTGGTCCAGCAAATCTAGGCGGGAGGCTCCGTCAAGAGTCGTAATCCCGTAATGCTCCAGTTCAAGGACCGTATGCTGATTGTGCACAATTTGACCAAGAATGTATATAGGGCGCGGAACATGCGGGTCTTGGGCGATGCGCTTGGCCATGGTGATGGCATCGACCACCCCATAGCAGTAGCCGCGGGGATGAATTTTCAACACGTCCATTAAGTTTGACTCCTTTTGGCACTGCAGCTGCAGTGCAGTCTATCCCCGACCAGGCCCTCCCAATGGGCTCTGCCAGGGTTCCTCACACTGCTCTTTTAAAAGGTTCCGGAACTCTAGCGAGTACTAGGCCAGTGCCTGAACCGCAGGGAACTGAGTCTTCCCGGACGGGTCACACCGCTGTCACCATATTATAGCCCCGGGGATGCGCAGGATCCAGAGGGCGGGCCGGAGCCGCCTCACCCGCCCATCAAGCGGTAGCCTGCCAAAGCGAGGACCACCGCGAACCACTGCAATGAGGTGAAAGGGTTGCCCCGGCTGGCCGCCGTCAAGCTGGCCAGAACTGTCGTGATGGCGGTCGTCATGAGGAATACCCCCGCAATTTGCCCGGGCTTAAGAGAATGGGACCGGCGGAGGATCCAGATGACTCCGCTCCCAACAGCCATGAGAATGGCCCACAGAAAGTAGGTGGCAAAATGATTGAGGTGGCGGGTGGCAATGGTCAAGAGGGGAATGCGGGTCGCGACGCCAATCCAATTGAACCCCATCGCCCATAGGGCCAATGCAGGGGAAACGGTGAGGGCTATGGCATCCAGGTCGGATAGAGCCCAGCGCTTCCGGTGGTACACAAGCACAGATAAGAGGGCAAGGCCGGCCCCGGCCGCTGCACCCCACAGCCCTAAGCGGCTCTCGGGGGTGAAAATCAGGTGGGATGGATTATGAACGAAGTAAGCTGGGTCCGTGGCGATATAAATGCCCTTATCCCCCAGGAGGCCGCCCAGAATCAGGGCCCAGAGAAGGTCTTGCACACGCCCCGGAGCCTTCATCCTCTCCTGCAGCACAAATGCCAGCGCTGCCGCCGCAATGAGCAATACGTTGAAGAGGGGGAGCGGGCCGAGAAGCACTTGGGAAGGAATATACATCGGATTAATCCTCCTGATTCTGTTCAGCCGCCGCCAGATTCTGGCGCAGCAGAGCTGGCGTCATAGGGCCGACAATCTTGCTGACGATGATGCCATTGCGGTTGACAAAATAGGAGGTAGGCAAGGTCGTCACGAAGAAGGCATTGAAGACATGGCCGTCTGGGTCATACCAGCTGAGGCGGGAGGGGATATGGTAGCGGCCCAAAAAAGCTGACGTAGAACCGGCGGAGCCTTGGCTAACTAGAAGGAGCCGGCTGGCCGGGGTTACGGCCGCGGTCAGGTTGGGCAGCTCCATCCGGCAGGCTGGGCACCATGTGGCCCAGAAATTGATGAGCGCGGCATGGTGGTCCAAGAGGCGGGCTAGGGCAACGGATTGGCCAGATGCGCTGACGACAGCGATGTTGCCGACGGACTGCCCGACCTGGGCCGTAAAGCCCTGGTGGGCCGAGGGCCGGATTACGACTGCGAGCGCCAGCACCAGCACAAATACCGCTCCCAAGACGTTGCGCCACGCATTCCTCACAGCAAGGGCCCCATGGCCACCAAATTGGGTATGCGGTCAAACCAGCCTGTCAGCAGCATGACTCCCAGCACTACCAGCATAGCCCCTGAAGCCCGTTCTATCCAAGGGAGATAGCGGCCCATGTGCCGTGTCCACTGGGCCGCTTGCCCAAGAAAAAAGGCCAGCGCTAGAAACGGCACCGCGAGCCCTACCGCGTAGCTGGCGAGCATAAGCCCCCCTGTGGCAACGGTAGAGGAGTGCGCCGCCAGGAGAAGGATGCTGGCGAGGATAGGCCCGACGCAGGGCGTCCACCCGGCGGCAAAGACCATGCCTAAAATCACGGCGGAGAAACCTTGGGCCTTGGGCGTCACCGCGAAGTGCACATCGCGCTTGATGAGGCCGATCTGGATCAGCCCAAACAGTTCCAAGCCAAAGACGATCATCACCAGCCCGCCCAATTCCGCGATGACCTGCCGGTGGAAGTGCACGAATTGCCCCATGCTGCTGGCTCCAAGGCCTGCCAGCACCAAAATCACCGAGAACCCGGAGACGAACAGCAGGGCATTTTGCATGACACGCCGCCGGATGAGGTGATTATGCACCGATTCGGCTGTGAGGGCCGTGCCGGCCATGGTGGTCAGGTAGGACGGGATAAGGGGCAGGACGCAGGGGGAAAGCACAGAGGCAAGCCCTGCCACAAACGCCACTCCGAGCGAGACGATGGACATGCAAGGCGCCTCCTTGGGTCACTAGTTCAATGCCAAAAATTATATCATGGGCAGGCATGGATGTCATAACGGCAGGAATTTCGCAATCGATGTCGTATCTTAATATGTTAGGGGGAACGATATGATCCGGTTGGAAAATGTCAGTAAACGCTATGGGAATGGGCATTACGGCGTAATCGATGTGAATCTAGAAATTCACCGAGGCGAATTTCTCTTCCTGGTAGGGCCATCGGGTGCGGGCAAGTCTTCTCTTATCCGGATGTTGTACCGTGAGGAGCTGCCGACATCAGGGGAAATCTACCTCGACGAGTTTCGGCTTTCACAGTTGAGACGCACCCAGGTGTCTCGTCTTAGACGGCAGCTGGGAGTGGTGTTTCAAGATGTCAAATTGCTGACCAACCGCACCGTATTCCAGAATGTGGCCTTTGCCATGGAAGTGGTGGGGGCCAAGGGACATGATATCCAAAAGCGGGTCCCGCAAGTCCTGGAGCTGGTGGGTTTGGCCCGGCGGAGGAATAATCTGCCCCACCAGCTGTCTGGCGGTGAGCAGCAGCGGGTGGGCATCGCCCGCGCTCTCGTCAACAATCCGGTCTATGTCATCGCAGACGAACCCACGGGGAATCTGGATCCCGAGACGGCTTTCGACATTATCAAGCTCCTGAACGAAATCAACCGCCGCGGGGCGACCATCGTGATGGCCACCCATGCCAAAGAGATCGTCAATCAGATGCACAAGCGTGTGGTCGCCGTGGAAAATGGCCGGGTTGTGCGCGATGAGGCGAGAGGGGCCTACGGTTATGAACCTTAACAGCGTGTGGTATATCGCCAAAGAGACGGGGCGCAATCTGGTCTACAATATTTGGATGACATTGGCATCGGTATCCACCGTGGCTATCTCGATGTTTGTCCTCTCTTTCTTTCTTGTTCTGACTGTCAATATGACTCATCTGACCACTGTCTTGCAGAGCCAGGTGGAAATGCGGGTGTTTATCAATGCCAATGTGCCGCGCCACAGTGAAATGACCCTGTTAAAGCAAGCCGACCAGTGGCCAGGCGTCCGCAAAATACAGTTTTTTACCAAGCAGCAGGCAGCGGACAGCCTGAAGAAGGAGTTTCCGGACCAAAAGGGCCTCCTCACTCTGATCTCCAAATCGAATCCGCTGTTTGACGGGTTTGATGTCTATACCAAAAACCCTAACGAAATTCCCGCCTTGGCGGTGCGCTTTCAGCACGAGAAAGCGGTGCACAACGTCGTCTATGAAGGGCAGGTTGTCAGCCGACTCTCCCGCCTGTCTGTGATTATGAAATGGGTGGGCTGGGCGGTAGAGCTTCTGTTAGGTTTGGCGACCCTGTTTATTATTGTCAATACGATCCGCCTGGCCGTTTTCGCCCGCCGGCGGGAAGTCGCCGTCATGAAACTGGTGGGCGCTACGGACTGGTTTATCCGCTGGCCGTTTGTGCTGGAAGGACTGGTGCTGGGCATCGTAGGGGCGGGAGTAGCTGACCTTGTCGTCAGCCAGGGCTATCACTGGCTGATTATGGCGGCCACGGGGGCGCTTCCCTTCTGGCCCATGGCGCCTTATGCGCAGGTGATGGCTAAAACCTTGGACTTTACCCTGATTGGTGGTTTAGTGGTGGGGGGGGTGGCCAGCATTGTCGCCTTGCGCCGCTTCTTGAAGGTCTGACCTATTCCCCTCCGTGGTATAATGTAGGGACTGGAGAAAGAAAGAGCGGCAGGTGTTCCGGATGGCCGCAAAGATGCCGGCGGAGAGTGGGCTTCCCTGGTGCTGTGCTGTCATGGTTCCGGTAAAAGACGTTCTCTTGGCTCGGCGAGTTTTCCAAGCCGGGCGGCAAAGGAGGACGTTTTGTCTTGAAGCAGGATTTTCACACCCGATTGCGGCAGACTGTGTGGCGCGGCAATTTGGCGTGGAGAGCGGCCAAG
>JAKAAS010000197.1 GCA_021802225.1 Bacillota bacterium | reverse complement strand
CAGTTGCCTTGCGGAGACGCTCGGGGAAGGAGTTTGATTTCGGTTTGGCTATCCCATGGTACACTCTAATCAGCAAATCAGAGGCGGTAGGACAATGGCTGAAGAAAATACGTGACCATTATCACAGGCGGAAATCGACACTTTGCTGGCTGGAATGTCTCCCGGTGTTTCGGGAAAAATGCAGGACGACAGTGCTGCAACCAACGATTGCGCGGCAACTGACCAATTTGCATTGGAGAAATCAAGTCCTGCGGTCCACGAACCATTGCCGATTATCGACCCGCGTCTTCGAAGGGTGGCAGGCTTGCCGGTTAATATGGCCGTGAGTTTGGAGAAACCGTGCTGCCCTTGGAAACGGTGCTGCAATTAGGGATTGGCAGCCGCGTCGTGTTTGACAAGAAGTCGCCCGAACATGCAACGATTAAACTGAACGGACTTGCCATTGACGTTGGAATCGTCAGTGCCTGTCGTGGAATTACTTTGCTGATACTTTAGCCGGTTTCGGAACCATTCGTGGCCAAAAAGCGAATCGGTCCAACATCGCCACTGACGCCGGAACCATGAATGTGCGAACAACCCAGGTGTCTAATAAAATAGCTGCGGTCATTCCGATGGCAAGAGTTTTCATGATTTCCAGGGGACTGACAAACAATGCCACGAATACCGCGACCATAATCATCCCCGCTCCGGTGATCATACCTCCTGTAACTTCCACTCCTTTTTGGCATGCATCGACAATGTTGTGGGCATTGGATCGCGCCAGTTCTTGAATGCGATGGAGCAATATCACTTCATAATCCATCGAAAGTCCAAATAATAAGACAAAAATCAAGGGCGTAATGGCACTTTCCGGTTGCAGTGCCTGAAGCCCCAAATGGCCAGTTTGCACCGTTTCGACTAACACTCCGGCGGTGGCCAGAGCCACCATGCCATCGAACACGACCCCTAAAAGAGATTGAAATAAGGAACCAGTGGCAAATAGCAACACCGTGAATGCGACCAGTGCCACTGCTCCGATAATCCAAGGCAGTCGGCGCCCGGTGAGATGATTAAAACTGGCGAGCAGGGGAACCAAACCCCCTACGCCCCACTGAGTTCCGTTCGGGATCCAGGCAGGCATATCGTGGTTAATAGTTTGCACCAAGTGTTCTGTGCGGTTAGCATCCGGGCCACTGCGCGAAACAACATAAAGTACAACTAAATGGGAATGTTTAGTTGCGATGAAGTCGTTTAGCAGGGGTTTGAATTTTCCCACCATAAGCACGGGGTTCTTAATGACGGTGGCCAATTGGGTGGGTGACAGGCCTAACAGTGAGGGCGAAGCAACCCTTGCCACATCAGGTAGGCGCCTTAAGTGCTGGGTTACGGTCGCTACATTTTGCCACGTTGCAATTTGGGCTGTGGTACTGTGGTATTGTAGCACGATACTTAACGGTGCTAAGGATCCTTTGCCATCCACGTTTTGTTGAATGGCAACCGACTCGCGAAGCGGGTCGGTTGTGGGCAGCATAACGGATAGGTTGGCTGGCGTAGACATTTGAAGGCGCATGCCAAAATATCCGGGCACTAACAATACGACTAACCCTAGTAATATAGCGGGGTAGGGATGCCGACTAACAAAAGAGGAAATCCGGGCCCAGCCCTGACGCATATGCTGAAATGATATGCGGCCCCATTCTACGCGACGCCCCATGATGGTCAGGATAGCCGGCAATAGCGTGTGCGTGGCAAACAGGTCGGCTAACACAGCGACAGCTCCGCCAACCGCAAGTCCCCGCCAATAGTCGTTGCCACCAAATACTAACGTGAGTACCGCCAAACTGACTGCAAGCCCAGAAAATGCCACTGAACGCCCCGCCTGTGCCATGCTGGTGGCAACGGCCTGGGTTACGCTCTCCCCACGGGCCAGTTCTTGTCGAAACCGACTACTGATAAAAAGGGCGTAATCCACCCCAACGCCAAGCGCCAAAAAGCTCACTATGTCGGTAAGATAGATGGAAAGCGTCATTGAATGCTCAAGCAAATCGACAATTCCTAAGGATAATATGGATCCGGCCAGCGCAACCACGAGAGGCAACGCTGCCGCGGCTACCGACCCAAATACCATAAGCAACAGGATTACGAGCAAAGGAAATGCTACCAGACTGCTCCTAGCCAACGTAGCCTTGGTGTCGCTAATGACTCTGCTGGCCACCTGCAGTTGGCTGGCTGGCTTCACTTTTCCCCCGTTGGCGTGTAATTGTCCCAGAAATTTCAAGTCAGAGGGTGTGGTCGTGGACTGACGGGCAGCAGGAATTAGCACGACGAATTGTTTTGCCGATAATCGGTGCAGCCACCTTCGGGGGATATGATTTTGGGACGCCAAAGCCGTGGCTTTGGACCAGTTCAACCCCGTGATCAGTTGTGGTGGCTGTTGCGATATACCGGTGACATGATTGGCCTGCTTGTCAGCCCACACTACGCGACTTCTAGGATTGTCAAACCCGAATGGGGATAGTCCATGGGTAACATGGATGGCAAAGGGGAGAAATATTGCGATAATCACCAGCCATCCAAGCAAAAACAATTTTGGATACCTCAAAATACGGGCGATGAGCATTGTCCGTTGCCTCCTCAATGATATATAGTCTAACGCTAAAACCATCAAGGGCAAGAGACCAACAAACTACAGAAAACAGGTGTACTTTGGGTAAATAGGCTGTAATTCCGACACGTGGCCGATGATAAATAGGCGAAAACATCGTCAAGTTGCAACGCGTGGTCCTCTAGTGATTTGCTCAGGCATTTCAGGAGATCTGTCGTTCACGCCGCAATATTTGCGGCTTGCTTGAGTTAACCGAGTTGCCATACACTATTGTCACCAAGATTGCTGGGGGGAGTGCGCCTTGGAAACGGAGGACCTTTGGGATATTCTCATTACGGCTGATAACCGGAAACAGTATGAAAAGGACAATGTTGTCGACTGGGACCAAGTCTGGATGACATGGCGGTTATGGTGTCTGCCTTTAGAAGACCACTTAGGGTTCATCGTATGTGGCGATACCGCCTATGGGCTGTTATTGGAAGACGCCAATGGTCCGCGAAAAAAGGAAATGCCCGCAAGATTTGCCGATCTCTTGGATCGCGTTTGGCACTATAGTGATCAACCGTGGTTGCTAAAATGGGTGCGGCGCGGCTCCAAGGTTACGGTCGAATCAGGGGACTATGCTCGGACCATTAGTTGCGACTGGGGGTTGCTTATGGCTCCGGGATTGGTTAGTTATCTGGCCGATGCTTGGGAAAGACACCGAGTGGTCCCCAAATCGCATTCCCCATTTGATCGCGGATGGACTCAACTGACCTCTGGTGCCCGTGTGGCTCTCATTCTTGACACCGTGTGGATCGTTCCGGGACTACTGTCTTTTGGGGTATCGGATCACGTTGCTCCTCTTTTGGTACTGATGGTGGTGGTATCCATTGTGGAGGGAGCGTGGAGTACAGCACTGTTAAAGCTCGGGCCACGCCCCCGGTGGTGGCGTTGGGAGCAGGGATAGATTCGGTTACACGCGTTGTTTGTTCCCTCGTTGCCCTCTAAGCTAACGGCGGAGCGGGGATGCTGGTGATCATGGTTGGTCGGAACACCCAACGGAGAGTGGCCACCAGTTGGGATGCGATCAGAGCCAAAGCGCTCACCCTGGCCTAAGTGATAATTATCCGCCTATGGTCGGGAAGAGAAAAAATTCGTCTTGAAACACTTTCTGGACGCTCCGTAAAATGCTGCCGTTCAAGAGTGGGATTTTCCGGCGCTGGCGTCGCGGTAATCACTTCAGGGGCATCGGTAGCCACAGTTTTTGAACGGGGAAATCAAGCTTGAAATTCTGACGAAAATGAGGACTGGTTACTTAGGCCTATTGCTGTTGCACTAGCGGAACTTTCCTAGTTAGCCTGCCAAAATCGCTTAAAACCCCGGTGTTACGCCATTTCTGTGTATTATACAAAGATGCTGGCAGTTATTACCACAAATGGAAGTTTATTATCCCGTGAAAACGGCGCCCTCATGCGGTTTTGGATCGCGGGGCGTGGAATTTTGCGTTGTCTCGTATTATCACACCCTATTCCTCCCGAGAGTCCACCCTCAAAATAATGCTGGACGTGGCCCCGAATCTGCGATACAGTTATGTCATTCCCCCGTTGTTGGTGTAGCGGGGGCCCTGCCCACAGGATGGACAGGCGGTGGAGTGATCGGTGGCGGCATCTCTCCCGGGCCCCTGCGGAGCGGCCGGGAGCGTGGGTGATGAGGAGGGTTCCATGGCCAGTCTCACTAAACGCAAAGTACACGGGCACGTCTATTATTACTTAGTCGAATCGCAACGCATTAATGGGAAGCCTCGGCTCGTCACGCAGAAATTTTTGGGGCGCGTGGATCAGGTGGTCGCCCGTTTGGCGGCGGGGCCGCCGGTGCCCACGCAGGTCACGGTCGGCGAATATGGCGGCAGCATGGCCTTGCTCCGCATCGCGGAGCGTCTCCACTTGGTCCAACATATTGACGCGGCCGCCCCGAAACGGCATCAAGGGCCCTCCGTGGGCGCCTATCTCCTGGTCGCCGCCATTCATCGGGCCCTGGCCCCCACCAGTAAAGCCAAAATGGCCGATTGGTATCAGCGGACGGCTCGGTATCATAGATTCCCTTTTCGGACGGCCGAACTCACGAGTCAGCGCTTCTGGGATCATATGGGCTATGTGGATGAGGCCTGCATCCACACCATTGAGACGGATCTCACGCAACATATGGTGAAAGAATTTGGCTTGAACCTGGAAACCGTGGTGTACGACGCCACCAATTTTTATACGTGGATGGATACCATGAATCCGTCAGAATTAGCCCAGCGCGGCCACCAAAAACAGCATCGCGGAGATTTAAAGGCCGTGGGCCTGGCGTTGATGGTGACCACAGAGTTTAACATCCCGTTATTTCACGCCGTCTATCCCGGCAATCGCGCGGATAGCCGCGAATTCCACACCGTGACCGAGGACTTGATCGC
>JAKAAS010000196.1 GCA_021802225.1 Bacillota bacterium | reverse complement strand
GGGTTGGCAGCCGTATTGGGTTTGTTCGCAGAGGCATATCACAAGCCAGAAGAAAGAGAGGAACATCCTATGGCGAAACAACTGCGGTTCGTTTTTCCAGGAGGCGTCGCCATCGAATACCCCCATGTTTCCGACGTGGTGGCAGCCCGCATTGTCAATCAGATGCAAAAACCGAAACCAACCTTTGTCATTTGTGGCAATCCCGGTGGCAAGCAGACGTGGATTAATATCCATCACGTCCTATTTGTTGACATCGAACCCACCGAGTAGTCATTGGGAACCGTGTGATGGGCCGGGGCCCAAGACCGCCAATGACATGCATGATGGAAGGGAGCGCCGATCCTCCATGGCCCACGATGCGTTAAGCCACGAACAGGCCCTGGAACAAGAACTGGAGTGGCTACGAGAATATGCCGTCGATGCAGGGTGGGCCGATATCCTCGTTCGCGCATTAGCGGATATTGCATCGGGCCCCAAGCATCCCCAAGAGCGGGCTACCCGAGCCTTGTACGAAGCAGGGCTGGGGCCGCCCAGTCCACTACCATTCTGGGAGGGAGGCGAAACGCGTTGAGAGGACTCATCGTTCGCCCGCCGTGGATTGATTTCCTCCTCGAAGGGACAAAGACGTGGGAGATCCGCGGTTCCGCGACACGGATTCGTGGCCGCATTGCGCTGATTCGGGCCGGAAGCGGGCTGGTTGTCGGAACGGCGGACCTGGTGGATTGCCGTCCGCTAACCCAGGAAGAATTCCGTCATGCCACAGTGTATCACCGCATTCCTGCCAGCCAAACCCCTCACGTGGCTTATAAACAGATCTTCGCGTGGGTCATGCGTCATCCCGAGGCATTCACAGAACCTATTTTTTACCGACATCCTCGTGGCGCCGTGATTTGGGTGGATCTGGCGCACCTCCCATTGCCGGGCGGCTCGTCATGGTGACTTTCGAGTGTCTAAGCCAAAGGCCATAGGGCCACGGCGGCGACCATGGACCGTCCCGCCCCGTCCCCGGGCGGGACGGTGTTTCTTCGTCTCACGCTTTCCTGAGTAGTATCATCCGATTGGCAGACGGCCAAGAACCCAAAAAGCCAGGAGGTTATGCCTGTGTTAGTCACCATCACCCCCACAACGTTTCCGTATTTTGCGGACATCATGGCTTATGGCATGAATCTGGTGCAGTATAATTCCGAATGCTTTGGCCTGTCTGATCTAATGATTTACGACCGGGGCCATACGTCCATGAACCATCTGGTCACCTGGCTGTTAGAACACGGCTACTCCCCCGAAGCGCTCATAGGACCGTCTTTGCGCCGTTGGTGGACCTATCATGCGGGGTCGTTGCGTTCCGAGAGTCAGGGACTGGATTTACCCACAGAACTTTCGCCGGATTTCCGCCTGGTTCTGGCGACGGCGTTACATCCGCACGCGTCTGTTCCGCCAGAAGACCTCGCTTCCGCCGATCTCGCCCTTCCCTATTTGGCATGGTACGAGGCGTGGTTTCGTCATAACTGCCCTGAAGCAGTCAGCCCTGTCTCGCTGGTCGATGCCGTACTTCTTCAGGACATCATTCAGCCGCCCGCCCGCACTTTCTGACATGTTTCTATCGACCGGCCCCCAAAGCAATCCTGAGAGAAGGCATGTCTCCATGGAAGACTTGTACACGCATGTCGCCGAGTTAAATGTCAAAAGCGGGCAACAACCGGATACGGAGATGTTCTTCGATTCCTTGACTCTGCACTCCACGGATTCGCCCGTCGCCCTGTCCCAGGGCGTCCAGGCGCTGGTCACCGCGTTGCAGCAAGCGATTACGATATGGCCGGCTCCCGATTACGCTCTGATGTTCGACACGGTGGAACGCCGCGATGTGCTGTCTGGCACCCAGAGTGTGATCCAATTGTGGTGGGCCGGTGTTGCGTTGCCAGCCACCTGGCGCCGGCGTTTTCCCGACCGGTTGCCGTTAGCCTTCAAAAACCTAATTCCACCTCAATATCTATTCGATTGGGTTTTCACGATCGATCAAGCCGCGGGAATTGTGTACGTGGCGGTTACGGCAGGGGATTATACCGACGGTGTGTGGCATTATGAGGCCTCGCCCGTGCGACTTCCCCTGATGCGTTTACGGCATCCCTGGACTCTGCATTGGCGTTCCGTCTCCTCCGCCGCGTTGCCCGATTTGTCGTGGCAAGGGGACACAGGGGAAGGTTTGGTGAGTGCGTGGATCGCCCAGTTGTACGCTTTTATGGAAACACAGCGTACGCGGTGGTTGCCTCCCGCTATTATTGCGCGGCTGTTGTCTCGCGTGTTGCAGCCGCGCCGTAGGCGGGTCTTTGGGTTTACCACCGTGGGGTTGCTAGCCGGTTTGGTTTTTGTTAAGACGGTGGGGGAGATCGATGGGGCGCCCTGGTGGACGCTGATTGCTTTGAGCTTGCTGGGAGCCAGTCTTGTTGCTCGCACGACCATTCAGCGCGTCGGGGCGTCACGACACCGTGTCTGACGCTTCTTATCGGCCAGCGCTAATAAGGGAGAGTGTGTGATAATGTCCGATGATTTTTTGTCTCTCGATGCCGCGACTTTGCGATCGATGGCGCGAGACATTGGTTTTACCCCGGATGATTTGCGCCGTTTGGGGCAAATTGCCGTGGAAGCCAGTCAACGACCCGTGCTTATCGAATGGGGCGTGCTTGCCCTGCTTCAGGATGAGGCCCTCTTATATTCCGCGTCTTTGTTGCCTTCCGGCGAAATTGCTATGACCATCGACGTGCCTTCATTGGCTGTGATGATTTCCCACTTAGCTACGGAACGCCCCGATGTGTCTCCTTTTGTTTTATACAGTTCGTTGTTGCACCATGCGCCTTATGATACGTTGCAACAGAATCAAACGATTTACACGGCATTGCCGGCGGCCTTGCTTCCCTTGCGGGCGCAATTTTTCCGCCAGCATCAGTGGCACGTCGTGAAAAATCCACCGTCTTCCGATTGATCTGTCTGTGTGCTACTTCGCCGGTCAAAATAAGACAACGTGGAAAAGAGAAAGGGAAGGGAAGGGAAATACTATGGCGGTGACTTCCGCGCCCATTTGGCGCACGCGGCTGTTTGTGTTGTCGAGCTACCTAGTCGCTTTAGCGTCATTCTTCACCATCCAGGAAATCCTTCTGGGGTTTATTCCGATTTGGGTACATTTGCGCATTGGGCCTATTGGGGCACAACCGTGGTTATTCATCCTGAGCAGTATCGTCCTCACCCATCGATTCGTTCGGGTGCGTCGACCGTAGACCCAGTTCGGCCGGATATCGTGCTTCTACCCGGCCGGACGGCCGGGATTTCTGCGGTGTGATCTTTACTTTCGTCTTCTTGATAAAAAGGAGGAAATTTCTTATGATTTCATGTCCGGCCTGTGGGTCCGATGTCGTGGAGATTGAGGCTACGATTCTTACTTTAGTGTCTTCGACGGGCATCGATGACTCAGATATTCGCGACGAAAACGTGCGACCGCATTGGGCGCCTGACACGCCGTGCCGTTGTCAGAATTGTGACTACACCGCCCAGGTCAAAGACTTTATTACCCCGGACTCGCCCTGGTACGATCACTAAATCTCCTCGTGATCACACCCTGCCGCCTTGGGCCGCGGCAAAAGATTTCCGGAGATCGGATTTCCCTGATGACAATCGATCGGGTATTCTTAAGACAAATCCCATGTGGTGAAGGAAGGGTTGTTCGATGAGATCATTGCGTGCCTGGAAACTCTCTCTGCGTCAACGCTGGCAACACCTGTCATGGCAACAACAGTCCGGGTGGCTCACCGGCTGGATTGCTTTGAGCGCCACTATGGTGAGTACGGCTCTATCCGTCGCCATTCCGGCTTTTTGGCAGGGTGCTCTGGTCGGACTGTGGGGCTTGAGCACCCTGGCTGGCATCGTAAGCCTGGTCACCGTCCAATGGCGGCACCGGCACGATGCACACTAAAAACGCCGGGGCTGCCATTGAACGGTCGCGAGCGGAACCGAACTCACGATTGCTCAGCTGCGGCCGGATTGTGTGGCGACGAAAACCTATATCGAGGTAAAAAGGAAGGAGAGAAGATCGATGACCGTTGAGCCCATCGACGCCATTCCTGAGACCTTTGCCTGGGTCGGATCGAATGGCGGCTATACCGTGTAGTCACGTGGGGGGACGAACCCTGGGAGGATCTCGAAGACCTCTTGGCGTTCTATGAAGATTTTATGCAAGATCATTGACAGGAGAGGGCAACGGCAGACAGAAGGGACAGAAGAATCCTGCCATCCTTACGGTGGTTGTACGACAACGGGAACACCAGCGGACATGATTGGCGATCTTGACGCTTTCTTCACGATGCCCGTACAATAAAGCGACATCTCACACCATAAGGAGGCTTCATGATGCCCAAATCTTCTTCGTCCTCGTCCAAGCTGTCCGAACAAGCCGCCCATCTTCGTCAAGTGCTGGCTCCGGAGGCTCCGACGCCGGATACTGCCGAATCCTTTGCCGATCTGACTCCACAAGAGATTCAAGTGAAAGCGATTAATGCCAAAGTCCACAATGTGCGCCGCACCGTCGATCCCATGGAACTCGCCCAACTGCAGGCCAGCTTGCAGCAATACGGCATGCTGCAGCCCGTCATCGTACAGCCTATTCCGGGTAAGCGCGCCGGCCATCAATATCAGCTCGTCGCCGGGTTTCGCCGGGTTACCGCCGCCAAAGCTCTGGGATGGGAAAGCGTTCCGGCGCAAGTGCTGGATCGCCCTTTGACCGCCCAAGAACGCGTGGCAGTGCAACTCACCGAAAATCTGCAGCGCGAATCCATGACCGTACGAGACATCGTGCAAAGCATCGAGACCTTGCAAGAAGACCATCTGTCCTTATCCCAAATGGCCGACATTTTGGGACTGGGGGTGTCCACCGTGCGATTGTACGCCCAGTTGGGCACCATTTTGCGTGATCATCCCAAACTCTGGAGCTTTTTTGACAAAGGGTTGATTAGTATTGAGCAGTTTCGTGCAGCGTA
>JAKAAS010000195.1 GCA_021802225.1 Bacillota bacterium | reverse complement strand
CCGTAGATGCTGTCCGCGCCCCAGCGCAGGGCTTCGCGGAACGTGGCAGCGCCATAAGGAGCAATCATGAATTCCTGGACGTCGGCGCCCTGCCAGTGGGCATGCACCCCGCCGTTCATGATGTTCATCATCGGCACCGGGAGTCGCGTGGATCCGGGACCGCCGAGGTAGCGGAAGAGAGGCAGGCCGCTGAGTTCAGCGGCAGCCCGGGCGCACGCCATGGATACGCCCAGCAGGGCATTAGCTCCGAGACGCGACTTGTTGGGGGTGCCGTCGAGCGCAATCATGGTATTGTCAATCAGCTTCTGGTCGCGCACATCCAGCGATATGACTGCGGGCGCAATTACTTCTTTGATGTTGTCGACGGCGTGGAGTACGCCTTTGCCGCCAAATCGCTTCGGGTCGCCGTCACGCAATTCCACAGCTTCCCGACTGCCCGTGGAGGCTCCCGAAGGGACAGCGGCGCGGGCGTGCACCCCGCTACCCAGTGTAACTTCCACCTCCACGCTGGGATTTCCCCGTGAGTCCAGAATTTCCCGGGCAGTTAGTTTGACAATTTGATGATCCATCATTTATTCCTCCCCTTGGTCCAATAAGATTTAGAAGTTGTCCGCTCACCGGTGCAGAGCGGAGTGAACTCTGGCGTTTCACGCAATTTTTTAGATCGCACCCGCCGTTACAGGTCCCCCGACTGCTCAAGACGAATGATCATCAGACGGTTGGTGCCGCCTGGCGGTCCCTGGTCCGGCCCTTGGGTCAGGATAACGACGCCCTTCTCAACGCCCCTAGCCGCCAGCCAATCGCGCGCGGCCACTTCCCATGCCGTGTCGGCCGGGGCCATCGTCACCGCATGGACCCCGTAGGAAAAAGCCAGCCTCTGGCAGACCTCATCGTGAGCGCTCATGGCCAGAATCCAGGAGGGCAGGCGAAAGCTGGCCACGCGTTTTGCAGTGGCTCCGCTTTGGGTGGGGGTGACAATGCATACAGGGTGCAAGCGCTCACTCGCTTGCAGGACGTCGTTGGCAATGACTGAGTCAATGCTGGGAACTCCGTGCTCCTTCTCTGCCATGGGAGGCAGGGGCTGTTCGTGGCGGGCGCGCTCTGTCACCTGGGCTATTCGGCCCAGCATGCGGACAGCATCTACGGGATACTCCCCCACCGCTGATTCCTCGGACAGCATCACACAGTCAGTGCCATCGAGAATCGCGTTGGCCACGTCGGTCACTTCGGCTCGGGTGGGCCGGGGGTTGCTGACCATGGACTCAAGCATTTGGGTTGCGGTGATGACGGGTTTGTGGGCTTCGCGGGCTTTCCGGATGAGGCGTTTCTGGATCAAGGCGATATCCTCAATGGGAACTTCGACCCCCAGGTCACCGCGGGCGACCATAATCCCGTCAGCCGCTTCCAAAATAGCATCGATCTGGTGCCAGGCGCCCTTGCGCTCTATCTTGGCAATGAGAAAGGGAGAATACCCCATTTCCGAAGCCGCCTGCCGTGCGGTCTGCACGTCCGCCGCACTGTCCACAAAAGATATTCCCAGTGCATCGACCCCGAGATCCAGGGCAAATGCCATGAGTTCTTTATCGTGGGCGGTGATGGCTCCGCCCGCAACCCCGGCTGTAGGGAGATTGACCCCTTTGTGGGACACCAGGGTCCCGCCCACCTTGACCTGGCAGTGGATGCCCTGGTCATCCACTGATTCCACCTGAAGGGCGATGAATCCGTCGTTTAAAAAGACGGGGTCCCCATGCTTCAAAGGATGCACCAGTTCCGGAATATCCAGAGGGATTGCGTCGTCTTGGGCTGCTGCGAGGTGAGCTAAGCGGACGTGTTGCCCTTTAGTCAGTGTTAGCGGGGCGGGCAGAATGCCTATGCGGAGCTTGGGACCCGGAAGGTCGGCCAAAATGGTGACCCGGCCCGTTGAGGCTGCGGCCGCGGCGCGAATGCGCAAAATCCGCCCCCGCTGCTCCGTGAGGCTGCCGTGTGCCAGATTGATGCGGGCGACATTCATGCCGCTTCGCAGAAGCTGTTCCAGCACCTCGGGTGGATCGGACGCGGGCCCAATTGTGCACACAATTTTGGTCTGGTGGGAGGGGAGATGAATCATAATCGCACCTCCTTGGTTGTCCTGCTTTTAACGAATCGCCTACTCCTTGAATCCCCCGCACCACTTGCTGAGTTGCTTGTTCGAAAATGCACGGCGGTGCCCGCATCAATGCCCCCTGGCTGCGTGTTCAAGCTCCCCCTCTTTTCATAGCCCATTTGAGAATACCACCTTATCAATCACCAGTGCCTTCATAGTGGACGCCGCTGCCATGTCTTGTCAATACGCTGATGGCGGTCCTCTCGGAGAGCATGTGAACGTGGAGCAGCCCCCACCGATGTAGTGCATGGACGCCAGGAATTCTTGAATTGGGGGCCAGATGGCCCTAGCCGCCAACAAACCGCTTACGGTAGAACAGAAGAAGACGGGTGGCCACTGGCCTTCCGGGTTAGAAACGCCAGTCCACAATGGGTAGCGCGGAAGATGCGGAAAACAATGAGAGGGGCGGTATACTCATGGGTCAAATGAATGACCGTATTCAGCAGGTTTCTGGATTGATTCAGCGCTTGCAACAGAAATATCCTACCGAAATCGAGGCCTTTTTAACTTTTTCAGGCAAGACTGAAGCCACGGGCGCACTCAGTGCCCAAGCTAAGAGTCTGATTAATGTCGCGCTGGCCGTCGCCGCGCAATGTGAATGGTGCATTGCTTTGCATGTTCAGGCCGCGATTCATGCAGGGGCGACGCAGGACGAAATTATCGAGGCGGGATTTATGGCCGTGATGATGCACGGAGGACCCGCGCTGATGTACTTAACCCCGCTGCTGCAGTCTCTGGATGAATTTTTGCCTGGTGCGGACACGGGCGTATAATCCCGGCGCTCCCATTCGTCAAGTCGGTCACGTCCCTGAATCGGCCTGTAAGGCACAGTAGCCAACAAAAGGGAAATTGCCTGCCTTCTGTGGACCGTTAGGGATAGAAACCGCCATTGATCTTAACTTGCCACTAAGGAGAACGCGATATGTCACAGAATCTATCGGAACCGGGCCCACCCAAAACTACCGTCCCTGAAACTATGGCGCAACTGCAGACAACACCTCAGGGACTGACTGCGGAGGAGGCCCGAAAGCGCATCCAGCAGTGGGGTCCTAATGCCCTGAAAGAGACCAGGGTCAACCCGGTTATGCGCTTCCTGCGTTATCTGTGGGGGCCTATCCCGTGGATGATTGAATTGGCGGCCCTCCTCTCCGGGGTCGTAAGGCACTGGGCAGATTTTATCATTATTATGTTGCTTTTGATTTTCAATGCTGTCATTGGGTTTTGGCAGGAATACCAAGCGGCCAACGCTGTCGAAGCGTTGAAAAATCAGTTGGCATTAAAATCTCGAATCTTGCGAGATGGACAATGGCAGGAAGTTCCTGCGACTGATCTTGTGCCTGGCGATATCATACGCATCCGTCTTGGTGACATCATCCCGGCCGATGTGCAGTTGTTCAGTGGCGATTATCTCAGCATCGACCAGTCTGCCTTAACGGGCGAATCTCTGCCAGTGAGTAAGAAAATAGGCGATGCAGCCTATTCTGGCACCATTGTCAAACAAGGCGAGATGCAAGCAGTGGTGACCGCGACCGGAATGCATACCTTTTTTGGGAAGACGGCAGGTTTGGTGCAGAAGGCCGGTGCCGTGTCCCATTTTCAGAAAGCCGTTCTGCGGATAGGGGATTATCTCATTTATCTCGCCCTCGGGTTAGTGGCCATACTCGTTACAGTCCAACTTTTCCGCGGCGCCCCATTCGTGCAGCTCCTCCAGTTTGCGTTGATCCTGACCGTGGCTTCTATTCCGGTGGCAATGCCGGCAGTGCTCTCCGTGACGATGGCATTAGGGGCTTTGAAGCTGTCCCGTATGCGTGCTATCGTGACGCGTCTGGAATCCATTGAAGAGATGGCGGGAGTTGAAATCCTATGTTCAGATAAGACGGGGACCCTCACACAGAACATTCTTACCCTAGGCACGCCGCAGGTCTTTGGCAAGGCAGTGGATCAGGACACTGTAGTTCTAATGGGAGCCCTTGCCTCCAAGGCAGAAGACAACGATAGTATCGACATGGCCATTTTAGCGGGTGTTAAAGATCACTCGCGTCTCGCTGCCTATCAGGAGGAAAAATTCACTCCGTTTGACCCGGTTTCTAAACGCACGGAAGCCGTGGTGCGTGATGCAGACGGAGTGGTTTGGACGGTCACCAAAGGCGCGCCTCAGGTGATTATGACTCTGTGCGCGCCTGACCCTGGGCTGCAGAAGCAAGCCCAAGATGCGGTGGAGCAACTCGCTGGCAAGGGATACCGCACGCTGGGTGTGGCGCGGCGCCAGGGAGACGGAGCATGGACCCTTCTCGGCATTCTGCCGCTGTTTGATCCGCCTCGAGAGGATTCCCGAGATACCATTGCCAGGGCCGAGGCCCATGGCATTCAGGTTAAAATGGTGACCGGCGACAACGTCGCCATCGCCCGGGAAATTGCTGGGCAACTTGGTCTGGGCACAAATATTCAGCCAGCCGACCAATTATTTTTGAAAAATGTAGACATCAATCACCTTGGTGAGGCGGCGCAGGAGACAATCGAAGCGGCGGACGGTTTTGCGCAGGTTTTTCCCGAGCATAAATACGGCATTGTCAAGGCTTTGCAGCAGCGCGGGCATCTTGTAGCCATGACTGGTGACGGCGTCAACGATGCGCCGGCGTTGAAGCAGGCCGATGTAGGCATTGCCGTCTCAGGTGCGACGGACGCAGCCAGGGCTGCGTCCGCCCTGGTGCTGGTGGCTCCCGGCCTGAGTGTAATCATCAAAGCTATAGAAGAAGCCCGGCGTATTTTTGAACGCATGAACAGCTACGCCATCTACCGCATCACCGAGACTATTCGGATAATGTTTTTCGTCGTACTGGCTATGCTGGTTTTTGATTTTTACCCTATCACGGCTATGCTG
>JAKAAS010000194.1 GCA_021802225.1 Bacillota bacterium | reverse complement strand
GGAAACGCCATTGAAGACAAGATTCTGGAAGGGGAGGAATCCGAATGAAACAATATGAGTATCTGGCTAAAGGCGCGTTGAAGGCCTACGGGATTCCCATCCCGGCGGGGCAGCTCGTCAGCACGCCTGAAGAAGGGGCGCAGGCCGTAGCCAGCCTGGGGCCTGTGGCGCTGAAGGCGCAGGTTCTGGTAGGGGGGCGCGGCAAGGCAGGAGGCATCCGCTTTGCCCAAACCCAGCAGGAAGGCTATGACGTGGCTAAGGCAATGATTGGCATGGACCTGAAGGGTTACCGCGTCGACCGTTTGTATGCGGAGACCAAGCTGGCGATTGAGCGGGAGCTCTATATCTCCGTGACCACGGACCGCAATGCCAAAAAGCCCCTCGTGATGGCCTCTTTAGCGGGCGGAGTGGAAATCGAGGATGTGGCTGATGACCAGATTGTGAAGGCCTATGTTGACCCAGAAGTGGGAGTTCTGCCGTATTTCGGCCGCGAGGTGGCATCGGCCTTAGGATTGGAAGGCACGATTTTTAAAGAGTTCGCTGACCTGGTGGTCAAGCTTTACCGGATTTACCGGGAAAAGGACGCCGAATTGGTGGAAATCAACCCTCTGGCTGTGGTGGATGGGCACTTGGTCGCGGCTGACGCGCGTTTGAACTTGGATGACAGCGCGCTGTACAGGCACCCTGACACCACCATTGTTGATGAGGGCTCGGCCTTGGAGCTTAAAGTGCATGAAATCGGCCTGGCCTACGTCGAGCTTGACGGGGACATTGCGGTCATGGCTAACGGAGCGGGCATGGCTATGGCTACTTTGGATGCAATCCAGTATTTTGGCGGACACCCGGCCAACTTCCTGGATGCAGGCGGCGGCGCTTCCGTGGGTCCGACGGCCGAGGCCCTGGATGTCTTGGTCTCCATGAAGCCGAAGGCCATTCTGGTGAACATATTCGGCGGCATTACGCGGTGTGATGATGTGGCCGCAGCAATTTTGCAAGTCAAGAAAACCAGCGGAATTCCTGTTCCTCTGGTGGTGCGCCTGGTTGGCACCAATGAACAAGAGGGCGTGGCGCTGCTGAAAGCGGCGGGCATAGAGGCGTACTCGGAAATGGCTGAAGCGGCAGAGCAAGCCGTCCGCCTCGCAAAGGAGGCTCTGTAATGTCGATATTGTTAAACCGTGACAGCCGGATCATTGTGCAGGGGATCACCGGCAATCAGGGCCGGTTCCATACCCGCCAGATGCTGGCGTATGGCTCGCAGGTGGTAGGGGGCATCTCCCCGACCAAGGGCGGGCAGCAGATTGAAGGGGTTCCTGTCTTCGACACCGTGCATCAGGCCGTAACGGCGACCGGGGCGGATGCATCGATTGTGTTTGTGCCGGCGCCCTTCGCCAAGGATGCCGCATTTGAAGCCATGGAGAACGGCATCCGCCTGGTGGTCATGATTCCTGAGCATATCCCGGTTCAGGACTCGATTGACATTGTGGCCCGGGCAAAAGCGCTGGGAGTCACCGTTATCGGCCCCAACACGTTTGGCATCATCTCCCCTGGCGAACAGACGAAAATGGGCATTATGCCCAACCATATTTACCGTTCGGGACCCGTGGGCGTAGTCGCCCGATCGGGAACCTTGAGCTATGAAATAGCGTTCAGCCTTACCAATGCCAATCTTGGCCAGTCCACCGTCGTCGGAATGGGCGGGGACCCTGTGGTCGGCCAGACATTCATCACCGTTCTCGAGCACTTCCGCAATGATCCGGCTACCACTTGCGTGGTGATGGTCGGGGAAATCGGCGGCAGCGCCGAGGAGGAAGCGGCCGAGTACCTGGAGACCCTGGGCAAACCGGTGGTGGCATATCTGGCTGGCCGCGCGGCTCCCGCAGGCAAGCGCATGGGACATGCCGGAGCTATCATCGAGCGGGGCAAAGGCACGCTGGAGAGCAAGGAAAAGGCGTTGCGGGCCCATGGCGCCGAAGTGGTCACCATGCCGTGGCAAGTGGCGGAGGCTGTGCGCGGCATTCTGCCGTCAAAGTAAAAGGATAGACCAAAAGTCAGCGAGATGAGTGGCCCTGTTTACGCCGGGCCACTTTATTTTGTATCAGCGCCCAGACGTCCGCCCAGTCGTCATCGGAGAGGGTGGCCACGGCTTCTTTCCAGTCATCAGGCTTGATCCCATAAGGCATGGCGTCTTCATGAAGACGGGTGGTGAGATATCCGGCGTGTTCCATAAGCTGTTCGTAGGAGATTCCCAAGGCCTCAGCCAGGCGCCGGAGAATGGCGGGGCTGGGCGGCTTTCGCAAATCTCTCTCGATTCGGGACAGATAGGATGAACTGGTCTGGGTGAGGTCGGCTAACTGCATGAGTGACAAGTGGCGGGTTTGTCGCTGTCCTCGCAGAAATTGTCCGAAACGCATCTCAAGCCCCCTTGCATCAGTCTGTAGATTAATCCTACCCAATTAATTGCCTATAGGCAACCGGGGCCCGCGCGCCGGGAAAATTGCCAAAATAGCAAAAGTGGTCTATGATTTTGCCAAAAAGGTAAAGAGGGGTCTGTGTGGCCACATTAACTGTCAACGTACCGGTGTTCAGAACTTTTATGGAACGGCAAGGATGGTCGGAGAGGGACCTCGCATCCCATATGGATCTGGCGTATTCTTATGTAAATCGTGTGCTTGGGGGGAAGCGGCGTCCCGGCGCCAAATTCATCGCGGGAACTTTGATCCTGGGGCTCACCCTGGAAGAGGCCTTCACCCTGCAAAAGTAAAGAGGGCCTCTCAAATATGGTCCAAACGGCCAGGGATAGCGGTCCGAATGGACGTTAAGTAAAGCAAATGCTTGATATTACCTATGCTTCTGTTAAACTTTTTTTCAATTTCCCGCTTGCAGTGGGCTTTGCAGAAGAGTCCACGTGTTATGATATCTGCAGAAGTGATCGGCACATAGCTTTGTCATAATGCGGTCACGCTAGACTTGAGGTGGCTTGGATGCAGATACAGGTTGTGGGGATCAATCATAAAACTGCATCGTTGAAGATACGTGCGCGGGTTGGGCTCACTCCCGATCTTATTGCGCAGGCCTATCAACGTGTGGAGGAGTTGCGCGATAATCAAGGTGTGGTAATTCTGTCTACGTGCAACCGCACAGAAATCTATGTGGCGGGCAGTGTGCCTTATGCCGCCATTGTGCAGTGGTGGGGCAATATTGTTGGGGTTGATCGTGGAGAGTTTTCTGACGCCGTATTTTGGTATGCCGATGACCGGGCCCTTGACCATCTGTTCCGGGTCGCGGCCGGTCTCGATTCGATGGTCTTGGGGGAGACGCAGATTCTGGGACAGGTCAAAGCGGCCTATGAAGTGTCTCAGCGCTACGGGACGGCTCGGGCCTTGCACCGCTTGTTCCGCTCCACCCTCACCGTCGGCAAGCGGGCTCATGCCGAAACGGGCATCAGCCAGAATGCCCTCTCGATGGGGCATGCCGTGGTTGAGCTCGCGCGCAAGGTGTTTGGCGACTTGCACCGGACCCGGGCGGTTGTCATCGGTTCGGGCGAAATGGGAACGCTGGTGGCCCGCCATCTGATGGGCTCCGGGGTAGGAAATTTGACGCTGGTAAACCGGACAGTGCCAAAGGCCCGGGAACTCGCGGAGGAGTTGGGATCAGACTACGCGGGGATGGAGCAGGTGCCGCAGCTGATGCGCACGGCCGACATTGTCGTGACGGCCACCAACGCGTCCGAATTCCTCCTGACGGACCAGATGGTGCGGACAGCGATCCGGGGACAGAGCCAGCGCTTGCGGTTCCTGTTTGACCTGTCGGTGCCCCGCAATATGGACCCCGCTATCGCCAAACTCGGATCCGGCATGTTCCTCTATGATGTCGATGACGTCGAAGCTGTGGTTCAAGCCAATTTAGCCCACCGTCAGAAAGAGGCGGGGAAAGTCGAGAAGATTATTCAGGAGGAGATCCTAGCCTTGAAAGAGGAGCTGGCGGCATCGGAAGTGGGGCCTGTCATCCGGCAGCTGCGCTCCAAAGCCGATGCGATTCGGGTTGCAGAACTGGAAAAGGCGATGAACCGTCTGGGCAACCTGTCCGCCACCGAAAAAGCTGTCGTGGCGGATACAACCCGCCTCATTTTGAACAAGTTTCTCAATGACGCTATGGTGACGATGCGGTCGTGGGCGGCGGAAGGCGACAAGCAGGACCAGATTGACGCCGTTCGGGAACTGTTCAAATTGACGGAGTCCACGGAAGCTCCTGCAGTGCAGGTCCCGGACGTTGCGCTCGAACCAGAGCGCTAAAGCCGGGGCGGGGACGTGGAGGCAACGCTGGCAGCAGGGACATTTTTAGGGTATTTTATGGCCGCAGTAGCGTTTGTGGCCGCGTTATACAACGGCAGGTGGAAACACTGGGCGTTTTATAGTTTTGTTTTAGGCTGGGTCTCTCAAACCATTTGGCTGGCGCGGGAGGCCCTTGTTTTGAATGTCTGGCCGACTTCCACCCCTTACGCATGGGTCGCCGGCTTTACCTGGCTGGCGGTCACAGCGTTTGCCGTCTATCAGCGGGTGCGGCCAGAGTGGCCGCTGGGCGGGTTTTTGATGCCGGTGGCGGTTGTGGTATGGTTGGGGGGCCAGGCATTGCCGCGGAACCGTGAGCTGGCTCCTGGCGGGAATGTGCCCGCGGCTTCCCTGGAACTGCTGATGCTGGCCTGCGTGGCGTTTTTGCTGGCTGCGGTTTTTAGTATTATGTATTCAGAAAAAGAGCGTGAGCTCAAGCGTAAAAGAGTTCGGCTCTTCTATTATCAACTGCCCCCGCTCGACGTGATGGATGTGGTGAGCGCGCGCCTGGCAATGGCAGGTTTGATACTGCTCACCCTGTCGTTGGGGTTGGCGGCATGGTGGGGCGAGATGATATCCGGGCAGGTGTGGACCTGGGTGGTCCATGATGTGGGGATTGACCTGGTTTGGGTTGCCTATGCCGTGTACGGCGCACTGCGGATTTGGGGGTGGCAGGGCCACCGCGCGGCGGTGTACACGATG
>JAKAAS010000193.1 GCA_021802225.1 Bacillota bacterium | reverse complement strand
ATTCTGCAGGCTGATGAGCCGTCCTGTCCTGTGACTCCGGTAATGAAAGCAGTTTTTCGCATAATGATGTTCTACCCCTTCCAGCCATCGATGCGGAGCTGTCGCAACTGTGCGCTGCCGCGGAAACTCCAATCAGCCGCATCATTGTGATTTCTATGTTTGCTAAACGTTCGACATTTGCCTGAGGTTTTCCTGCTTAAGAAATCATCAAACATATAACGCGCTATATGTTTCTTAGATATGAATAAATTTGAGATAAGACTCAAGTCCATCCGCGATGCGCATTCATGCCTTATTGATACCACCAGCCATGTGCAAACAGCATAGTTCCGCCGAAGGCCATAACAGCAAACCCAATAGTGGATAGGAATGTCAGCCACCGTGGAAAGCGAGCAACCCCTGCATATAAGGGAAAATAGATACTTGCGATGCGTATGGTGCTATGGAGCGGCCAGCCTTGCGAGAAGCTGAGGGATACAAGGAGCCCGGCGGTACCATAAAAGACGATTGCCCATGCCTCTTGCGTGAGGTCTCGAAGACGACGCCATAACATCGCGGTGCCTGCTATTAAGACAGTAATGGCCGCCAATAGAGCTGCACGAAGAGGGACTATCATCCCGTGATATAAACTATAGCCGATGGCCTTATACCACTGTAGCCAAGGCCATTCCCAATAACCGCCCCATGATCTATGTTCAATCGTCGAAAATAGAAAAGGTTGGTGAAATCGAAGACCCAAGTAGACCATATAACTAACAAGTCCCAAAAAACCACCAATACCCCACAAAAAGGGGCCGCGTGCATCTTTCCACGAACGACTACTTATGGCGAACACGAATATTACCAAAGGAAAAATTCCAACCAAGACTCCGGTAGCCTGGGTGGTGGCAGCTAGAAAAGCCAAAACAGCGGCCCATACCCATTTGTGGCGGAACCCTAATTCCACTGAAATCAGAGTGAATAGTAAGGTCCACGGTTCGGCGTAAAGACTTGCGTAGTATACTGTAGCGGGATTGAGGGCTAGCAACCAAAGAGCCGTCGTGACTTGATGGAGCTCAGAAAGAAAACGGCGAAACACACGACTTGCAACCCATAACGAAATTGCAAATGCTGCCTGTGTTAAAACTAACGCGCCCCAAGATCCGATGATGTGGATTAGGATGGGAAGCCATGGAAAGAACGCTGTTCCTCGAAGATACGGGACCGTGGGAAGATGCACGTATCCGTGTTTGGCAATTTCTATAAACCACAGACTGTCCCATTGAAACAAGAAGTGTGCCTTGATATAGAATGCCTGTGTGGCATCTATATACTTAGTCGGTGCCGTAGGATATGGGGCCAGCAATCCAAGTATTACTATGGCTTCATGGGCGAGAAAAATTTTTAGCCACAAGGGGACCTTTCGAAGAACTGGAAGAAATGATAATCGCTGATGAATCTTGATAGGCTGTGTGAATGCATCCATAAGAATTATGTCCTCCATTATGATTTTTTTACTATATTTGGTAACATACATGATCGGTTAACTCAGGTGACAGGGCTCGGATCTTAAAATTTCCCGCATTATACGGGCTAACGTGAGCTATAGTCAGCTCAAATCGCCGCATTTTCGCTTTTGTCCTCCCATTTGCTGCATCCAACCTAAGTTATTTGGGGATATATGTTCGGTAAAAATTGCGCAAATTCCTGCTCGTGAAGAAAAAAGGCATACGATGACGGTCGACTTATTGGTGTTTGTTTGTGGTGGGCTGTTGCCAACAAGGGTTAATGACGAGCAATAGACGATGGTGCTGCCATCAAACCTCAGCTGCCGAGACGCTATTTCATCGCACCAAAGTGGTTTTGCTCCCCTTGTCTAATAGCGATCTTCATGATGGAGGTCGGTGCAGGGGCACGTCTATCCGCGCGTTAAGCCGCGAAATAGGCCTGCCCTACGTAACGCGTCTTGAATCATAAAAGGCAGCACGCCACAGCAGATCGCAACCGTCGCTATCAACTCGGGGGAGTGTTGGTACTCGGTGATAAGTACTTTGGCGAAACAGCCACCCAGCAAGCAAGGTCGGGGAACCGACTATCTTGATGCGAAGAGACAACCGCGCTATGTCTTTTTCCGGACATCAAGAATGAGATCGTGGCAGACATATTAAACCGCTGACTGGGTAGGGCTGTTGGTCGTCTAGCGCGGGTGGGGTGGTCGCTTGCGGAATCATGTTTCAATTTAGCTGAAAAAACTCATGTATCAATATTATGGGAATGATTAACCAATAGGGTTCCCGCGCTGATAAGAGCGTAAGTCGCTGAGGTCAGGATGCAACGAGGTCCTTAGAGATAAGACACCATGACGTATGATGCTAATGTTTTCCGGCTCTCCATGGGTCTCCGCATGGCAAGAGAAACCGTAGGCCCGTGCGTTCCCAAATACGGGGCACGATGGTTTAGGGCATGCGATCTTCCAAACGAGCGATGCGGCTTTCATGATCATCAAAAATTCTATCGATCTTACGGTCCAGTTGGATGAATCCATCTGCTAGGCCGCGCACATCATGCTGCACTGCTTCAATCCAAGATGCGGGTTTCTTGATTAAACTGCTGGGCGAAAGTCCGGGTTTCTTGATTGAGTTGCCAGATTACCTTGCGAGTTTCCTCGTTGTCGTGCCTGAACTCGTGACGCATTGCATCCAAATATGTTTTCAGATCAGCGTCCACACGGCACCTCTTTGGCTTTGTTTCGTATTTTTGCACAGCGATGGCTAGAACGACGGGTGGGATTTTCCGCGCGTCACGGAAATTGAGCAGGGGGCTGAATCATCGCATTGTGACCGGTGTGCGCCTCGAACATAAGCACAAGGGCAATCCAAATTTACACGTCACGGCGTGTGGCGTTCACGTCTATAAACAAATTGCCACAGTCATTCCTTGGGAACATACGGCGCGGCTGCAAGCGAGGAGGCGAGGAGACATAGTGGCCGTGCTGAAAAAGTTTTTGGTGCTATCCTGGGACGTGGCTTATCGGCCCAACCGAATCGGGGCGGACGCCGATGATCGTTCTTCTTGTGGCTATGCTGCAGCGCTTGAAGCTCTGAGGAAGAGGGAGACTGTTCACTCTTTGGGATTGTATGAGGAAGTGCGGCGGGTCAGAAAATCCGCGCCTGTAGAGCCGTAGATGGTCATGTCTCTGTTGCACGGCATGGGGACATCATTCAGAATTCCAATAGCCATGGTCCGGACGATCATGGCTGCGGGCTTCTCTGGAAATGCCCTCTCTCCTAGCGGAGAGAGGGTGCCCGGCCGTGTACCCTTGGGCCGCTCTCTTCCCGTGCAGACTCTTTATTTTTGACAATCTGCCGGACCGAGGGCCATAGCCATCAGTCCGTGAACGCCGCAGGGAGAGAAGTTAGATCTCTGTGACATGGATCCTCAGCCGCGGGGTTGATGTGGCAATAGGGACTTGAACTGATAGTAACGGGCGCGGAAAAAATCGAGATATTCCGGATCTTGCAGTTTTGCGCTCATGATCTCCAAGAAGGCAGGAGCGAGTGGGCTCTGCGGAGTCATCGCCATCAAACTTGGCCCTTTTAGCTCCCGTGCCGTGTCATCGCCCTTGGAGCTTCCCATCCATTTTTGATAAAACGACAGCGGTTCCCACCCTACCGTAATGGATGCCAGTTGGGGGCCTGGGTGTCTCTGCGAAACGATGAAGAGATAGGCGACCCGGCAGTCGCAGGAGGGATCAGCGCAATACGCATCCACGACCCCATAAGTATCATCCGGCACTCCTGGATAATTTTGCAGCATAACAGTGCGCATGCCAACATGAGGATCCAACTCCCCAAGGGGAAGGATTACGCCATTCATTGATGGTTCTGCTGAGTTGCTTTTAAGTGGGCGTGACCGTGGCGCCCCTTCATTACGGGGCCGCCGAGTACCTTTTTTTGCCATGGATGCCCTGCCTCCTAAAAATCCGCCGTACAGCTCGCTGTCCCGAATGCGAATCGCGAACCCTGTGCCCGCGTGGCCGAATTGGTCGTCTGAAGGGAATTTAACTGTGGAGAAATTATACTACAGATTGCACAAGATAGCTCTGGATGACGCTCTTTGCTATTTTCTCCGCGGAATGCAAGGACCGAATTTGCTCGGGGTAAAAGCCAGGCGGTCATGGCGGGTGCGGGGTTCGGGAGCCGTCTCAGGCTGGATTACAGATTTTATAGCCGGGCGGATGCCGGTAGGGGGCTTCGTGCTTCTTTTGTTGCCAAAATTCAAGCCGCTGTGCTGTTCGCCGGCGTAAACAGTCGGCAGGGCGCTTCCGCGCGTAATAGGAGGGCCCCGGCGGGTAGCCGCAGTGTCACACGATTGGGACTTGACCACGCGGACAGCCATGGGCCCCACCGGGTGGAGTGCCTGCCGATTCGCTCGGCCCATTGAGCTCGGTAAGTGGATCACGCAAATTGGTCGTTTCGGGCAGGAGGCCTGATCTGGCCGTGCAAGGTCCTCCGTGTCATCCACTTGGTCTGGTCCAAATCACCTTGTTCCTTCTTTAATGGGCACTGCACGGACATGGTTGCGGCCTGGTCTCTATTCTGCTGATTTTGTTGAGATGTGCGTCTTTGAAATTCAGGCGTGGAGACCAGGCGCGCTTCAAGAGAGGGAGGCGCAGCTTTGGTCGACAACGGGTGTTTCAGCCTGGGGTGCGATTGTGGCCGTGGTCCTGATTTTTCGCGGGAGGAGGGCGGCGGTTGCCCTATTGTCCACTCCTTTGCTATGAGCCTGCAGGGTTTGATGGGAGAGGGCTGCAAATGGGTCTCTACACGTCGCGCCAAGCCATTTTTTGGCAGTAAAAGTTTTTCGTCCAGAAGCAGGAATGGAGGGGCCCATAGCGAATTGGAAATGTGGAGTGAAGTGGAGCGTTGTGGAGGGAAAGGGGGGACCGGGACATGCTGATGGGAGAGTATGAACACACTCTCGATGAAAAAGGGCGGGTGACGGTCCCCTCCCGCCTGCGCGACGACTTGCACGGACACTTCGTCATCACCAAGGGGCTGGACGGGTGCCTCTTTATTTACCCAGCGGAA
>JAKAAS010000192.1 GCA_021802225.1 Bacillota bacterium | reverse complement strand
ACACTAAGGGAACCAAAGATCTCACCGTACTACAAAGCGGTTGATAATGATCGACGGACACGCCCGTCTTACCGTGCCGAAAAGGTACTATTTAGAAGGAGAATAACCATGACTTATTCAATTCATTGGCCGCATCACATCCAATTTGGTACCCAAAGTCTCGAACAGTTACCCCAATTTCTCGAAACACTGCCGAAACCCATCGTCGCCGTGGTCGACAACGGGGTGCGCTCATTTGTGGAACCCTTCCTAAAGGTTCGGGGGAAATCGTGTTTGCTAATAACAAACACAACAATCAACCCCTCCTGGGATGCCGTCAGTGATTTGCGGCATCGAATAGCCGGAATTCGTCCCAAAACCATTATCGGAGTCGGCGGTGGCAGTACTTTAGATGTGGTAAAGGCAGTATCGCATGTACCTCCTGAATTGAATTGGACAGATATTCGAGGCGTAAACCGGATACCTGAGTGGCCTGAAAGAATGACAAGCGTCCTCATTCCAACCACAGCCGGTACTGGCAGCGAGATTAGTCCGTCCATTGTGCTGGCCGATCCAGAACTCAACAAAGCCGTAGCGACGTCGCCCAATTTGGTTGCCGATGTCGCATGGATTGATCCGCTGATGATTTTGACCGCCCCGCTAAATGTGACGCGAGACAGCGGCATTGATGCCCTTACCCATTCAATTGAAGCGTATCTAGCCCTCGGACATAACCCATTAACCGATGCTATAGCCCTAAAGGGAATCGAGCTGATTGTCGGCTTCCTTCCCCGGTTGGTTTCGGGAGATCGCAATGAAGCAGTTGCAGAAGCGGTCTCCCAAGGTAGTCTGCTAGGTGGATTCGCCTTTAGTGTTGCCGGTCTTGGTGCGATTCACGGATTAAGCTATACCTTAAGTCACCGCTATGGCTTAAGTCACGGTAGATCGAACGCGTTGTTACTCGGACCGGTGTTGAGTTTCAATCAGTCGGCCGCACCAAACCGTGTTTCAACAATTCTTGCGCAATTTCCGGAAGGCGCCACGACGGTATCCCGTATAAGAGAATGGCTTCATACGTTGGGGGTACCGCCGACGCTACACAATTATGGAGGATCTATAACCGACTGCGATTCGTTGAGCGATGAGGGGTTTCGCACCGGTCAGCGACTTTTTGGGAATAATGTGCGACCGATAACTCCACAAGATGTTCAAAACATCATGGAAGGTCTCTTTGAGACTTAGGCAGTCAGTTTCCCATCCGCCTGAATGGCTAATTAATCGTATTCGGTATAGGAATTTTTCCTCGACTCAAAAACCACCCAGTTTGAGACAGACTGGAACGCAATAGGAGGACAGGAACTATGAATGGTCAGAGCCAACTCACCTATTCGCCCATGCAGCGATATGCTACGCTAGTTTCGGCAATATTAGGTTTTTCGCTGGATGGTTACAGTCTTTTAATAATTTCTTTCGTTGTCTTGCCTATCACCAAAAGTTTTCATACATCGGTTGCGAGTTTGGGCGTAGTCTTTTCTCTGCAATTGGTGTTTTCAATGGTGGGTGGCGTGATTTTTGGTAACTATGCGGACTTAATTGGGCGCCGCCGTTTGCTTTTGCTTTCGATAGCCATCTATTCCCTCGGCAGTTTGTTGTCGGCATTTTCTTGGAATGTTTTTGCGCTGGCGCTATTTCGCAGTCTGGTTGGAATCGGCTTAGGCGGCGAATGGGGTGTTGGCATGGCTTTATACAACGAGGTGTGGACCGTTAAACGACGAGCATTGGGTGGGGGCATAATCCAAGGCAGTTTCATCTTTGGCATCATGTTAGCGGGGGTTGTTGCACACTGGGCTTTGACTACTTATCTACTTTCGGGATGGCGTGTAGCTTTGGCTACGGGATTTCTGTCGCTAATACCTATAATGATCGTCCGATTAGCCCTACCCGAATCGCAATTGTGGCAACGGGCCGTGATGCAGCGAAGCAAAGAGACTCCTAGCCCAAGGAACACCAAAAACGTCCCGTTTAAGGCGATTTTTCATCCAGATAATCGGAAATATACCTTTATCGGCCTCATTATGGTCGCGTGCTACATGTACGCATTTTACGCTATTGCCTCGATAATGCCCACCGTGTTGACCACACTATACAAAGTACCTGCCACACTGAGTGCGTCAATAACCACATGGGCGACATTTCTAGGAGCACTAACCTATGTTATTATCGGCTTTCTTGGCGATGTATGGGGAAGGAAGGCATCATTCCTTATCGCGCAATCCCTGTCGGTCGTTGGCTTCCTCCTGTTCATAATTTTTACGGTGGGTATTCGTGTGCCCATCGGGACCTCGTTTGTGCATTGGCCCATCTTTTGGGCGTATCTACTATTTTACATGGGCTCCGCATCTTTCGCAGTCTTTGGCGTGTGGTTTAGTGAATTATATCCGACTCGCGCTCGCTCGACCGGTATTTCAACCATTTATATGGTTGGACGAGGAATGTCAGCTTTAGCGCCCATCGTTGCGGCATCCAGCATGAATTTAGGATTACTGTCTGGCACATTCGCCGCCATCGTATTATTTGGCCTGCCGTGGATCTTACGCGAGACCCGGGGCGTTGATCTGTCGGAGGAACTTCAGATGGGCTTGGCCAACAACTGAAGGGGGTTCACTATGTATCAGAAATTTATTAATGGGGACTGGATCTCCACAGGGGATACCACGGAGGTGATAGATCCCGCGACCGGTCAACAAGTGGATAAAGTGGTACTGGGAACGGTGGAAGACGTTAATCGCGCTGTGGAGGCTGCTCAACAGGCCGTGCGCATACGGAAATGGCGGGAAAATGGGGTTTTACGGGCCGAATTTCTGTGGTGTTGGGCCGATCGCATTAAACAGGATCGTCACCGTTTAGCCACCCTCTTAACGCGGGAGAATGGAAAAGTCATGGCTGAAGCAGAACGAGAAATTTTGGCCACAGTGGACACTTTGAAGTTTGCCGCCGGTCAAGCCCGACAATTGGAGGGCAGGAGTCTGACTCTTGGTTCCGGTATGTATGGTGAAGTAATTCCCGAACCTCTCGGAGTTGTTGGGTTTATCATTCCGTGGAACTGGCCCGTGCTTTTGTTAGTGCGCGAATTGGCTCCCGCACTCGCGGCAGGAAATTCGGCCATCATTAAACCTGCACTGTTGGCTCCGTTGACTGTACTGGAAATTTTTCGCGATCTGCCAGACACTGTCGTTGTGCCTCGGGGTTTGATCCATGTCATTCCTGGTGAAGGAGTCCCCATTGGGGAAGCGATTGTAAGTCATCGCCATGTGGCGGCCGTCAGTTTTACCGGCAGTACGCAAACTGGTCAACGTATTGGAGAATTGGCTGCACGTGGAATTAAAAAAGTTTTGTTGGAACTCGGCGGTAAAAGCTCCTCAATTATCTTTCCAGATGCGCCATTAGAACGGATGATCCCCGTTTTGGTTCAAGGTATGTATGGATCGTCTGGACAAAATTGTATGGCCGCTTCACGAATATTGGTGCATGATGCGATTTATAACGCAGTACGTGATAAACTCGTGGAAACAATTGCTTCGTTGCGGGTCGGCCCTGGTTTAGCGGCCGATACCACCATGGGACCCCTAATCACCGAACATCAGGTGGCAGTATCCCAAGAGGCTGTAAACGCCGGCGTTCGCGATGGAGGTAGGGTTCTAATTGGTGGGCAGCGCATGACTGGAGGAGTTTTGAAAGACGGATTTTTCTTTGCTCCCACATTGATAGAAAACGTTCCTTGCACGTCCTCCATGGTGCAACACGAAATCTTTGGCCCCGTAGTGTCATTGGAACGGTTCCAGGATGAAGACGCCGCGATCACCTTCGCCAATAGTACAGCATATGGATTAGTGTCATCCGTTTGGACGCGGGACCATGATCGGGCGGTCAGAGTAGCACGTCAATTAGAGACGGGCACAGTTTGGATTAACACATACCAAAAAACATTTGCTGAAGCCGAATCGGGCGGTATGAAGAGCAGCGGTCTGGGCCGAAGCCGTGGCAAGGCGGGCCTATACGAATACACCGAATTGAAGAACGTAGTATCCGAGGTTTTGTGACAACCAGAATGCGACAGGTAATGCGCCCCGATTTGGCCCAAGGAGTAGGTTATCATCATCATAGGCAGAAAAGAAACCTACAAACCACAGATGTCTAGAGCACAGGGATATCACAAATACCCCAGAAATCCCTACCGATGTTATGAGGAGGTACAATGATGATGGATTTGCGGTCTTGGCTGAGTTTTCTTGAGAGCCAAAATCGGGTAGTCATTCACGAAGGACCATGGGATCTCACACACATGGTGGCGTCGCGTTTAACGGAGTATGATGGACAAAAAACCGTGATATTTCGTGATGGCGATCGCGTGCTTGTCGGCAACACCTTCAATAGTCGATCTGAACTCGCCCAATCCATAGGTGCACAGGATGCGAAGGCCTTGCACTCTCGTTACCGTGATGCCTTAGCGCAACCTCTGGTCCCCTACCAGAGTAACGCTGAGGATGCTCCGGTATTGACAGTCCGTGAGTCGTCCGTTCGGCTGGATAGCCTGCCTGCGCCACTGCATCATGCGCGGGATAGCGGCGCGTATATTACGGCGAGCATAGCGATTTCCCGTGACCCTGATACAGGTATCCAAAATTGGTCAATTCACCGACTACAAATCAACGATGCCCAAACCCTAGGCATTTTGATTTTGCCCCGTCATTTGGCAATCATGGTGGCAAAGGCGGAACAGCGTGACGAAGATTTGCCGGTTGCGCTAGTTGTTGGCTTACCGCCGGGATATTTGTTGGCTTCACAAGCGATTACCCCATACGGCGTCGATGAAGCAACAATCGCCAGTTCACTTTTGGGTTCTCCCATTGCTGTCGTGCCTAGTCCTCTCTACGGGATAGAAGTTCCGGCCGAGTCCGAATATTTATTGGAAGGGCGCATAATCGCCCATGCTCGAGATCTTGAAGGACCGTTTGGTGAATTTCCACGAACCTATGGTTCGCGTTCCCCTAGGCCCGTAGTGAAAATTGATGCTATATACCACAGAGAGGCGCCGACT
>JAKAAS010000191.1 GCA_021802225.1 Bacillota bacterium | reverse complement strand
CCGTGAGCACAAAATAAGGCATGGCTTCGTAGATTTCGGCGAGTACCAGAGCAAAGAAGCTATTGGAGGCGGCATGCACGCTGTTGAGCCACTGCCCCGCCCAGGTCGCCGGGGCCAGCACATAGGCCAGAACCAGTCCCAGAACCAGCGGCGGCATGAGCAGGGCCAGCACCAGGATCACCCCGGCCGCCCGCCTCACCGCTGGCGACGGCACATAGCGGAGCCAGTAGGCGGCAGGCAGGCCCAATGCGAAAATCACCAGCATGGACACCGCCCCGGACAGGGCGGTCACCTCTAGGGAGCGCAAGGCCCCCGGCGATCGCAAGGCGGAAGGGAAGTGCCTGGCCCCCTCGGTGAGCAAGATTAGCACAGGGAGCGCCGCCATGATCAATGTCAGGATGGTTATCAGCCCGCCTGCACGCCTAAGCATGAGCCAGAGCGTGCTGCAAGGGGCTCGGCATGTTCTTGGCCGCGCCCAGAACTTTGGGTGCAAACACCTGGTAGCCAGCCTTTTGGAAGGCTGCCTGGCCTTTTGGGGAAATGAGGAAGTTAATGAATGCCACGGCGTTTTTTTCTCCTTGGCGGCCGACTGCGGTAACATCGACCGTCAAAGGAGTGCCTGTGACAACGCTGCCGCTGGACAAAGTGAGGTGGGCCGACTGGTAAACCCCGGCCTCAGCGGGACTGGCAAAATTCAGGGAGGCGGGCAGGGGGATGTAGTCCAGATGCCGTTCCTGGGCCTCCGACAAAAACGCGCTGGAGGCATCCAGCCCTCCGGTCTGCAGCAGAGACAGAACCCCCTCTTCCGTGTAAATTTCGGGCCCGCTGGTCAGGGGCCCCAATATGCGGGACACAGTCCTTGCAGGCAGGTGATATTGTTTTTGGGCCAATTCGACCATCATCACAAAGGCCTGTCCCTGGGGATCCGTATTGGGATTGGTGCGTCCCAGCTTGAATCCTGGCTGGGCCATAATCTGAAAGACATCTTGCACAGGCTTGCGGCCTTGGCGAATGAGATTCAGCTGGGCCGCGTAGCGCGAATGGGGGCTGAAGGCGATGACCAGGGGACTTGCCGCGATCTCCAGCGCCCACGACGTCTGGCGGGGCTCGAGGATTTTAATGGGGGCGTAGCCGATGCTTTCAAACACATTGGCCGGAATGCTGCCCGCCGCGATTTCGTGGGCAATGCCGAATGACCCCCCACCCTGTCCCTGATAGGGAATTCCTGTGTCACGGTGAAACGCCGGGCCAATAACCTGGTTGTTCAGCAGCTCCAGAGAGCCTGCATAGGCCACGTGAACCGGTGCAGCGGGAGGAGCCTGGGCTGACTGTCCGCAGCCTCCCAAGAGTCCTGCAAGAATAATCGAAGCCATAATGGACGGCAGCCCGTAGCGCATAATCCACTCTCCTATGTCATTATTTCTTAACATGATATGTTATTATACCGTAACATATAGAGAAAAAATGGACGGTTTCCCGTCCATTTTTTAATTGCTACGATAGAGTCCGGATTTTACCGGCTAGTGCGCCCAGCCATGCTCTGCTCGGCCATTTCAATCATCTTGCGCACCATGTGGCCGCCTACCGCGCCGCATTGGCGCGCGGGCACTTCACCCCAGTAGCCGTCGTCGACACCCTGCACGCCCAATTCATGAGCGACTTCGTACTTGAACTGGTCAAGGGCTTTCTGCGCTCCCTGGACCATAGCCCGGTTGCCTGTGTTGCTTCCTCGTGCCATCTGTTTTCACCTCCTTGTTTGTGTGGTGAGGTTAGTATGACTCCCTACGGGCTTTTTACTCCGGTAACCTTTGGCAACTCACTTGTGAATCTTTTCAATCCCCGAGAAAACCTCATGGCATGATCATCTCAGCGCACAGGGGCGCGGGATCTTTTCGCAGGCGCCCTGTGGGCGCGCTCGGGGCTGGGGTTGCCCCCGCCCCCTCCCCTCATGTTTTTGGGCAGCATCAGTTTCTCATTGATGAAAAACCACGACAGCACGGCTGTGATGGCGGCCAGCAGGGCGGCTCCCCAAAACGTCAGGTAGCGGTGGGTCATGGCCATCGCAAAAATCGGGGGGCCCATGGCCACCCCGAAAAATCTGACGCTGCCATACAGGCTGGTCACCACCCCGCGTTCTTTGGAGGTGGTCGCACTGGTCACCAGGGTGTTGATGGAGGGCAGCACGCTGCCTGTTCCAATCCCCTGAAAGACGAGCACGCCAATGGCCAGATAGGGGTTGGTGGTGGCAAAAAATGGCTCAACCACCATAGCGGCGGCAATGAGGCCCATCCCGATGACCACGATGGGCCGCGACCACTGTGCCAGCCTTTTCTGGAGCAGGGTGCCGGAGACATACGACATCACCGCCGAGGCCAGCACAGGTATGGCAATGATGAGCCCGCGGGTGAACTCGCCGTAGCCGAAATTCTTTTCCAAAATATCCGCCAGATAGCTCAGCACGCCAAAGAGCACGAACAAGACCACAGCCCCACCCAAAAATGTGGTGAGGATGGACGCGGACTTGGTTTTGAAGGTGGTGGCCAGCCCGTGCCAGTATTCTTCCATGCCGCCTGCAGCGGTCTGGTTCTTTGGCTCCCGGATCAAGAACCAGATGCCGGCCGCTATCGGAAACGATAGCAGTCCGTACACGAAAAAAGGCGCAAACCAGATGATCAGGGCCAGAGCAGACCCGGCAATAGGGGAAATCACTTTGCCCAGCCCGTTGGCGGCCTCCAGGGTACCCAAGGCGGCGGCCCGCTTTTCAGACTGGAACATGTCGCCCGCCACTGCCATGGCGAGCTGGTAGGTGCCGCCGGCGCCGATGCCCTGCAGCAGCCGGAACCCCATGATCCAGGCATACGGGTGGGGAAACACCCAGGCCGAAATCCCGGCGCCCAGCCCGGCAATGCCGTATACCAAAAGCGCGGGAGTCATGATGACCCGGCGGCCTATGTGGTCCGACAGGGCTCCTGCGAAGGGGATGATGATTCCTGCCGGAATCGAGAAGATGGTGATCAAGAGGCCCACCTGAAACAGGGTCAGGTGCATGACCTTCATCATTTTCGGCAACACCGGAATGAGCATGGAGTTGCCGAGCACCATAATAAACGGGACTGTCGACAAGACCCAGAGTTTACCGTTATGGGACTTGAGGTCCTGCTGCTTCGACATTCCTTCACCATTACCGTGTTGAGCGCGCTTTATCATGCCGCTGCCTCCATTTCCTGCAAATCAATGCTGCATCTTTTAAGATGTCCTTTTTCGGGGCCGCAGATGACATCAAATTATTTGAATCACCTCCAGGTTTTGCCGTGAATATCGTGGCAGGGAACGGCACAACAAAATGGGAGGCCCGACACATGAGCAAACAGGATAAAGCGTGGTTTGACATCCTGGATTTTCCGCATCCGGACCGGACAGAAAAGCCGCGGCAGCGCGGCGTCACCATGGTGATCGATAAGGGCTTGGGTCTGACGGATACCAGAGACCTCATGGAATTGGCCAGCGATTATGTGGACCAGGTGAAATTGACATTTGGCACTTCCGCATTCTACAAAACACGGCTCTTGCGGCAAAAAATTGAGCTGGTCAAGTCCTATGGCGTCGACATCTTTCCCGGCGGCACTTTTTTGGAGCTGGCGCTCCTGCAGGGCCGCATTGTGGAATATTTCGACAGAGCCCGGGAACTGGGATTTACCGGGGTCGAGGTGTCTGACGGCACGATTGAACTGGATGAAGAGACCCGCTTCTCCACCATCCAGCTGGCCCGCGCCTATGGATTCGGGCTTGTCATCAGCGAGGTCGGCAAAAAAGATTCGCGCGATGCCGTCGGCGGACCGCCTCTCTGGCAGCAAGTCGCCCAGGACATCGATGCCGGCGCCGACACCGTGATTGTGGAAGGGCGGGAGAGCGGGGAGGGGGTCGTCATCTATGATGACAGCGGCAATGTTCTGGAAGAGGCGCTGCAGGAACTGGTGGCCCACATCGCCGACCCCAGCCGCGTGCTGTGGGAGGCGCCGCAGAAAAGCCAGCAGCAGGAACTGATCTTGCGTTTTGGCCCCAATGTCAACCTCGGCAATGTGCAGCCCCAGGATGTGCTGGCGCTCGAAGCCCTGCGGGTAGGATTGCGCGGAGACACCCTGCGCCATTACTATTTAACGGTAAGCCAAGTCAGTGCCCCCGCCAGCGGCCCCAAGCCGGTGCGGCCGCGCATTGAAGGAGGAGTCGCCTATCCGCTCGATTGATGTGATGTACCGGTGGCAGGATGACCTGCCGGATTTAACCCAGACAGCCGTTATAGTGATTGACACCCTGCGGGCCACGACGACGATTGCGGCCATTCTGGCCAATGGCGCCCGGGCGGTCCTGCCGGTGGGAGAGGTGGAAAGAGCCTACCGGCTGAAAGAACAGGACCCAGCCCTCATTCTGGGCGGGGAGCGTGACAACCGCCCGCTGCCAGGATTTGACGCAGGCAACTCTCCTTACGATTACCCCCCTGACGTGGTGAGAGGCCGCCGCGTGGTCCTGACGACCACCAACGGCACCCAGGCCGTGGAACGGGCACAAGGAGCCCGGTGGCAGGGCCTGGGCGCCCTGGTCAATGCCCGTGCGGCCGCAGCCGCACAGCAACACGGATCCGGGCAGGGTCTCATTGTCTGCGCCGGCACCCAGGGCCACGTATCCCTGGAAGATGTGCTGGCGGCTGGGGCCATTGCCTGGCACTGGCCCCAGGAAGCCTGCTCAGACCGCGCCCTCATCGCCCGCGCCCTGTTTGACAACTGGCGCGGGCGACTTTACGAAGGTGTGTCACAGTCTGGCCATGCGAGGACTCTCATTGACCAGGGAATCGGCGCTGATGTGCAGTTTGCGTCCCGCCTTGACATGTACAAGACGGCCGTGGTGCGCACGGCCGGAGGCTGGTTTGAAGAAGCCGCCCCGGAGTCCTGAGTCCTCGGGAAGCGCCACACACAAAGAGCTTACAGCCATGCAGTGGGAGACCGGCCGCCTAGCGGCCGGTCTTTTTTACGGGTTTGTCTCATAGATATTGCCGTCGGACCGGGGGCAAGAAAGACAGCAATGTTC
>JAKAAS010000190.1 GCA_021802225.1 Bacillota bacterium | reverse complement strand
CTGTATGGAAATTGGTAACCAATCCAACTCTGGAAGCCATCCTGAAAAGTGTCAACGATCTTCCCCTTCTTTACCGCGCAATCTTTTGGCATTCCGACGACCACACCCGGTTATCTTTACATTACCATCGCACTATTGCTAGTGCGCTGCTTCAAGGTGATCGTGAACGGGCACGCCTCGTTATGCAAGAACACATTTTTGAAGCCAGAGATATGATGATTGAATTTATGGACGAGCAGGGGACAGAAGTCGTAGAGCTTTCCGCCTTGTTGGAGGAGTGGATGCGTTCAAACGGATCGCAATTGAGTACTTAGCATGAGTAAGATTGGAATGGTTTGAAGCTAAGGTCATGGATGAGATATGTTCCTTGACGGTGAGGGCTGTGTTGGCCGGTTCGGTTATCGTGAAAGGGGAAAAATTAATGGCTTATAATGTCGCGGTTGACGTTGGAGGGACCTTTACCGATGTACTATTGTTCAACGAAGAAACCGGATCATTGACTATTGAAAAGGTGTTGTCCACGACACAAAATCAGTCTGTCGGCGTCCAAACAGGAGTACGAGAAGCATGCAGGAAAGCGGATATTAGCATGGAAAGTCTCCAGCGATTTTTTCATGGCACTACGGTTGTGACGAATATGCTTTTGGAAGCCAATGGGGCCCGTGTGGGGCTCATTACCACAGCAGGCCATGAGCAAATCCTGCATGTGGCTCGTGCCTGGACTCCCGGACCACTTTACGGTTGGGTCGTTTTGCGAAAACCTGACCCGCTCGCAGACCTGAACGATACGAGAGGTGTAGAGGAGAGAATAAGTGCGACGGGGCAAGAAATTCGACATTTAGATGAAGATGCATTACGCAATGTCATTCGGGAGCTTGTGGATAGTGGTGTTGAAGCACTGGCTATTGTCTTCCTCAATGCATACGTGAATGCTTCCCACGAACAAAAGGCTCGAGATATCGGGCAGGCGTTGTATCCTCAGTTACCCATTTCCATTTCCTCTGATATGGTTCAAGAACTCGGCGAATATGAACGCGCTCTTACAACCGTTATTAACACTTATGTCCGTCCCCGGGTCATCCGTTATTTGGGAGGATTAGACGAGTCCTTAAGCAGTGATGGATTTCACGGTGCCATGAATATTGTGCGCTCCGATGGGGGGAATATGAGTTCTTCCAGCGCAATGGCAAGGCCTGTGGATATCGCGCTGTCCGGGCCATCCGGCGGCGTTGTCGGTGCTGCGTATTTGGCTCGCATGATTAATATCCCGAATGTTCTCACGCTGGACATGGGAGGCACATCAACCGATGTGTCTTTGTGTTTGGACGGGCTGCCAACAATTCGCAGGGAAATTCAACTGGGCTATTACCGGTTCAAATCCCCTGCCGTGGATGTTCACAGCGTCGGCGCCGGTGGCGGTTCCATTGCGCATGTGTCGTCGGCGGGCAGCCTCTTGGTTGGCCCTGCAAGTGCGGGATCGCAGCCCGGCCCGGCCAGTTATGGGCGAGGGGGCGTGGAGGCGACTGTTACTGACGCCAATGTAGTTCTCCATCATCTGCCCCCGACTACAAAATTGGGCGGCACGTTAACTTTGGACGAAGATGCCGCGCGGCGTGCGATTCAAAAAGTGGCGGATCAACTCAATCTGTCTTTGGAAGAGACGGCTCAGGGGATATTGGACATCGTCAATGAGAACATGTATGCGGCGCTCCGGGTCGTGAGCATCGAGCGGGGTCATGACCCCAGAACTTTTGGATTGGTTGCTTTTGGAGGGGCAGGACCTATGCATGCTAATGCGCTGGGTCGACTCATTGGATCTTGGCCTGTCATTGTGCCACCTACTCCAGGGGTCATGAGCGCTTTTGGATTCTTATCGTCTAACATTCAAAACGAATTTTCCAAAACCTATATGCGGCTGGCAGAAGACACACCCAGTTCTTCGCTTCGGCAAGAAATTTCCGCTTTGATGGACGAAGCAAAAGAATGGCTGCAAGGCGAGGGTGTAACGGAACACGATGTTCATTTTGAAACGTTTGTTGACTGCCGGTACTACCTTCAAGGTATTCAGATATCCTGTCCGGTCAGCCTCAATGATCTGACTGGAGCGAACTGTTCGACAATCCGTGGCCAGTTCGAAAGTGAGCATCGACAGCGCTATGGATTTGATCTAGATCTTCCCATTGAGATGGCTACAATCCGTGTTGTTGGCCGAGGCAGTGTCCGGGGCGTGGACTTGCGAGCTTCTAACCCGGCCGTCAACCCGGTGGAAGAGGCCAAGATGAGAACGGAATCGGTATATTTTACGAGAGAATGGCTTCAGACAGACATTTACCATCGTGAACGTTTGCAGCCGGGGCATAAGGTGTTGGGACCTGCGGTCGTCATTCAGGACGACTCTACGACGGTTATTGAACCAGGATTTGCAGGAGTGGTGGACAACTTTCACAACATTCTGATCCAGAAGGAGGACATCTCATGAATAATAACCCCTTACCGGATTACGTTCATGAACACAATATCGACCAGATTACCCTGGACATCATTCAACATGCTTTGGAAAATATTCGCTACGAGATGGATCGGGTCTTGATGACCACTGCGATCAGCCCTACCATTCGGGAGCAATCCGATGAATTCCCTTTGATTGCGGACCGTAACGGGCGGATGGTTATCGGACAATTCGGTAGTGCGATCAACGTGATCATCGATAATTCTCCATATTCCGTCGAGGACTTGCGGGACGGCGATGTTATTATCACCAACGACCCATACATGATGGAAGGCAGTACGTCCCATGCCAAGGATGTGCTTTTGCTTCGTCCCATTTTCTACGAGAGTGATGTAGTTGGGTATGCATCCCAGTGGGGAGATATGGTGGACATTGGAGGGAAAACGCCAGGAAGTTTGCCGGTGGATGCCCTATCGATTTTTGAGGAGGGAATACTGGTTCCTCCCATCAAACTTTACGACCAAGGGCGGCTCAATGAGGAGGTTTTGCATCTATTTACTCATAATTCACGGCTTCCTCAAGTTTTGTCAGCTGATGTCAAGGCTCTGGCGGCGTCAACTATGGTCGGAGCCAATCGGGTAAAAGAGCTTTGTTCCCGCTTCGGGAAAGATGTCTATTTAGAAGCTTTGGATGCGATTTTGGACAGGACCCGAAGTGGTGTTATTCAACTTCTCCGTAACAATCTGCCTGATGGAGTCCATTTTGAAGCCGAGGATTATACCGACGATGACGGGCTGGGACATGGTCCAATTCGTCTAAAGCTTAGCATGTGGCGTGACGGGGGACACATTGAACTTTGATTGGACGGGTACCGATGCCCAGGTTCCTGGTCCTATCAACTTTTTTTTGAACCCAGAAATGTTCAAAATGTTTGCCGGAGTATTTCTCATCATGGCATTTGACCCCACCCTCGTTTTTAACGACGGGTATTACGATGTGATTAATGTGATTATTCCCGAGGGAACGGTATTGAGGCCGAAAGCACCAGCTCCTTTGAGCAACCGTCTGGTGTTAATGGCCCGTCACTTTGATGTGTTGCAGGCGGTATTTTCCAAGGCCCTGGACACTTTCTCGGTCTCTGGAAGTTATGGAACGAGCCCGAATTTTGTCTACACACCGATTCCGGATGAAGGGGGCCGGCCTCAAATTATGTATGAAATCCTGTATGGCGGAATACCTGCTCGCTCAGGCGCTGATGGACTGGATGGGCATTCCTGGTGGCCCGAATTCTTTGCGACCCCTACGGAATATCTTGAGAAGTACTATCCCGTCCGAGTGGAAGAGTACACCTGCCGACCGGGTTCTGGAGGCGCGGGCCTTTTCCGGGGAGGGCTTGGTGTTCGTAAAGTCTACACGTTTCTACGGGAGGGTTCGATTATGTTTCAGGATGATCGGGCCTATACCTACCCCTACGGCGTGGACGGAGGACGTCATGGCCAGGCCTCCCAGAAGACCCTGATCCGTAAGGACGGGAGTCGAATGCAACTGCTGTCGAAAGTGCAGAACGTGCCGGTTTATGCTGGTGATCGATTGGAATTTGAAACCGCTGGAGCAGGTGGCTTGGGTGATCCATTAGAAAGGGAACCTGCCCTTGTGGCGTTGGAGGTTCGCCGAAAACTTCTCTCTCGGGAGCAAGCGACAAGAGATTATGGTGTGGAACTGCGGCCCGATGGCGAGCCTGATATGGCCAAGACTGAATCAGTGAGGAAAGAAATTCGACAGACTCGCAACGGATTGGAACAATTCGATCATGGCCCTATCCCGGATCTCGATACTTTGCACCAGACTATCGTCCGAGACCGAAGAGAATTTCAGACATGGCTTGATCGGGAAATGCACGAATAGTGGTTTTAGCTGCGGCCTGCGGGCCCTGAAGGCGGGCGGGTCCAGGTTCTAGGAAGGAGATAGATATGGAACAGGAGGAACAGCACCAGATGGAATTGCCGGGATTCGGGAATACCTTGGGCATCGGCTCTCATCCGGCAGTGGTGGTTGTGGATATGATTGAAGGATTTACGTCTCCTGGATCCCCGTTAGGAAGTAAGATGGACGACACGGTGGAACATATCAGACGTCTGCTGGGTGCAGCACGTAAGAAACACCTGCCTGTCTTTTTTACGACTGTCATGTACCACTCTCCGGATTTCGAAGACGGAGGATGGTTTGTTAAAAAAGTTCCGGCGCTTCGTATCCTGACACCGGGATCGAAGTGGGTGCGAATTGATCCGCGCTTGCCCTATCAAGACGGCGAAATTCTAGAAAAACAGTATGCATCCGCGTTTTTCGGCACGGATTTGAACGAACGTCTTCAACAGCAAGATGTCGACACCGTGATCGTTACAGGATGTACTACCAGCGGTTGTGTGCGAGCTACTGTTATCGATGCCATGCAGCATGGCTACAGGCCCATCGTTCCCGTGGAGGCCGTTGCCGACCGAAACACTAACGCCCATAGGCAAAACTTGACTGACATTGCATTGAAATATGGTGATGTGGTGCCGGGTGATGACGTATTGCAACAGGTGATGGAGCTGCCAGAGACTTGAACACAGTTTTGATCAATGACACGGTTACCTGACGGAAGTTTTGAGAGAATTTGTGAAGGAGTA
>JAKAAS010000189.1 GCA_021802225.1 Bacillota bacterium | reverse complement strand
CCCCGGCCGGGACATCGGATCCGGCCAACTTTCCCACCGATCCCAGCTATCTCCTCACCGCCATTACCTTAACATCCGACACGTTTGCCTGTCAAAACACCAGAATCCTCCAGATCAACAATATGCTGGCGTCAGGGAGCGTGACTGGGCACCAGCATCGTTCCTCCCGGTATTTTCCTGATTCTCGCCTGCAGAAAACTTGGCCAATATTCCCCGTGGCAATGGCCGCCAGATCGTGGTGGATTTATTCTCCGTGCGGCTCATTCCGGTCCAGTGTCTCCTCCATCAAGTCCGCAACAAGGTCATCCCCGGCCCCGCCCGAATTCCGCAATCCGGCGATAGCACCCTCACGGCTTGACTTCGACCGATTTTGGCCCAACTTAGCCTTCCCCTCCATGGACTCAATCCTGATCCGGATCCCCACAATTTCCGCTAACATTTTCTGATACGGCTCCTGGCCAAGTTTAACGGCCCAGGAAGCACTGGCACCGCTCTCAAACCGTCCGAGCAGGTCCTGGATAATTGGCACAGTGCCCTCTATATTTTCCAGCACCTCGCAGGTGCCCCGCACGTGAACCGCCAAATAGTTCCATGTGGGCACAGTGAAATCCTCCCCGTACCACTGCGGGGAAATATAGGCATCGGGCCCTAAGAACGTGACCAGCACCTCGGTGCCGTGCAAGGTCTTCCAGTGAGGATTGGCCCGGGCGAGATGTCCCACCAGCTGCGGCTCAGGTGCGTTTTGATAGAGGAGAGGCACATGCGAAGCGGACAGGACTCCCTGATTATAGGAAGTCACGGTGCTAAAAGGATACCGGCGCAACATTTCTATCAAGTCCGCATGGCCTTGGACCTGAAATTCCCGGGGAATATACATTACCTAACTGCCTCCCGCCTCACCCACGCGCTTTTCACCTCAATTCGCGGTAAAATAGCGCCAGGGAGGATGTAGTGTGACCATCTTTATTGTACTCTGGAAGAAAATTAGAAAACACCAGATCCTTGTATTGTTTGTCATGGCCTTTTTGTGCATGATTGCGGGCGCAGGCCTTTTCGCCATCACTCAGCACACCTCTTTTTTCATTGCGCTGTATTGGGCTGTCACCACAGCCACAACCGTCGGATATGGTGACATCACTCCCCATAACACTGCTGGGCGCGTTATCGCCATGGGGGTGATGCTGACCACCATCCCCTTGATGGGGGCCGTCTTTGCCGCATGGGCCGCAGTGCTGGCATCGATTCATATAAGGAGGGCGTTGGGCTTGGAAAAAGTCTGGGACCATCAGGGCCATTTAGTCGTCTACGGATTCAGCCCCACCGTGGCGCACATGCTGGACGAGCTGATCAGCGAAAAGTCTTCCGTCATTGTGGTCGCTGACGTCCATCCGGGCAGCGTCCCCGAGGGCATTCGCCTTATAGCCGGCGACGCCACAAATCCCCAAGTTTTGGCGAAATCCCATCCCGAAACGGCCCGCCAAGCGTTAATTTCCGGGTCCACGGACGGAGAGGTGCTCTTGACTGCCATCGCCCTCAAGCACCTAGTGCCCAAGCTGCCCATCATGGCCATCACCCAAAGCGCCAAAGTGGCTGACGCTCTGAAGGATTTAGGGGTCGAACACACCGTGGCCGCCGACAACCTGCTGGGGCAGACCGTTGCCAAAAGTTTGGAAACTCCCCATGCAGCCGACCTTTTGCTGAGTCTGCTCGGTTCCGACCGCTATGCGCTCACGGAGCATGCCGTCGATTCCCAGTGGGTGGGGCAGCCGCTAAGCCAAGTCCGCCACAGCTATCCCGGCATGCTGCTCGGCATCGTCCACAAACAGCAGGTCATTCTGGGAGTGGAGCAGGATCCTGTCGTCCAGGCGGATGACAACGTGCTCTTCCTCACGGCGACCAAACTGCAATAATTTCCCACACAGCGAACCGGCCGCGGGTTGGCGGCGCTTGCCGTCCGCCAGCTTCGCCATTTCCCCTCCCGGCTTCAGCACCTAGGCCCATTAGTGCACGGGACCGGTTCCACGCTCAGCCATTGCCGTGAGGGGCAGTCTTGCTCATCCATCTCCGAAGCTTCCGTATGCCCCGGGAAGATTGCACACATAATACTCCTGCCCATCCGCCCGGATCAGCACATCACTTTCCGGCCCGGACGCACCATATGCGAAAAAGGAGACGCGATCAATGGACAACAACTTACGGTCCGCAACGGAAAGCGGCATTACGCATTTTGCCATGACACCTCCACGTGACAGCAGCATTGACGCGCGGGAGAACCGCGTCATCTTCCAGAACAAGCGGGCAACAATGGAAGTGGCATCGGTTTCCCGAGAATTTGCCGATGTCGTGTTTCACATCGGCGGGCTAGATGATCCCCGCATCATCATGCCCTTAGGCACCGATGTTACTATCACCTTTGAAAATCAAGATGGCATCCATTCCCACGGCTGGAGGCTCATCAAAGACACCCCGCCCTTCGCCAATCCACACGACGCTGCCACAAAACCGCTGGCCTTTACGGGATCGGAAATTGCCCCGCTGCCTCCCCACGGCCACGGTCAGGCTCATTTCGTCGCCAATGCACCTGGAGTGTACACATACGTCTGCCCGGTATCCGGCGATGATGGCATTGGTCTGTACGGGGAGTGGGAAGTCAGCCCGTCGCATTGATGGCCACCCAGGCCCGCAGCCTTGTGAATCGGCCCTGCAGAGTTCTGCGAGGCCCGATTCACAAGGCTGCGGGGATCTCTCACCCTGTGACGGCGTTGTGCGCTGGCTCCCGGTAGTCCTGAATGCCTTCACCGGCAGAGAACGACCGTCCCCATGCTGGAGACGGCTTCATCACAAAAAATGGGCCTGTGCTCAGCGCTTGCATCCCCAAAGGTCAACCAGGGGGTCTTTTGCCGCTATGTTGGTACGGTCTCAAACTTATGAGGATTTCCCCTGAAACAATCCACGTTGATTGCCTGTACCCGCCATTGCCAATCTTCCCACGGCAGTTCCATACTTACCGGGAGCGGATAATAGCCCAGATGACAAGGGCCGCCATCACGGGGACCAGCAAAAGCGCGACCAGGTCCCGCGCCCCAATATAAAGAAGGGGCAGGCCAACCAGCAATCCCACCCATGTCCCAAACGCTTTTTGGCGCAAACGTCTGTCCCGTATGGCCGCCGCTGTCAGGCGCACCGGGTAGGACAGAAAAGGCCTCCACGATACCTTGGCGGGAGGCGGCACCACGGTGCGCGGACTAGGCTCGTCCCTCATCAAAATGTCACGGGCTTTCTGCAGCAGTACAAATTGTGATGAGGCCCCGCCGTTGTCAGGATGAAACTTGATGGACTGGCGGCGAAATGCCACTTGAACTTCGGCGGGTGGGGCATCCTGACGGATCCCCAATAGGTCTGCCGCTTCCTGACGCGTCATAACATCACCCCACACCATCTGCCGTTCCCGCGTTCCATAATAGTCCCCCCGCGTTCTTGACCAGCCTTTGCGACAACATCATACCACCTGTTGGGACGCAGTAAAAACAGACCGGAATAAAGTCCTGTTCCTTGTGCCCTTCTCGTTCGTTATGGCATGATGAGGGCTGGAACGCGAGTAAACATAGCCATCACGGGGTTTTTGAGTACGCAGCCGCTTTAAGAAAGAGGTCCGGGAAATGGCGCCAGACGGAACGGGTTACGATAATTTTGCATGGCTGTATTACCGGCACTGGACTTCCTACGCCGACGAAGTGTGGCCCGTGCTGGCTCATTTACTCTTGCCTTCATTGCCGGATGGGGCTCACATTGTTGATCTGTGCTGTGGAACAGGCAACACCGCCAGCCACCTGGTAGCCCATGGCTACCAGGTCACTGGCATCGACAATTCTGCAAAAATGCTGGAGTACGCGCACCGGGAGTCGCCTGGAGCACAGTTCTTCCTTCAGGATGCGCGGACGATGGCGGTAGACGTCCCCGCATCCGCGGTCCTATCATTGTTCGACAGCCTGAATCACATGCTGACAGCCGAAGACCTGCTAGCCGTGTTTTCCCGGGTTTATCGTGCGCTAAAGCCCGGCGGCCTCTTTCTATTCGACCTCAACACGCTGCGCAAATACGAATCCCGGTGGACGGGAACCGACGCCATCATCGAGAAGGACCATGTCGCCGCCCTCACCAGCACCTTTGACCTCAAGTCGCGGATGGCCTCTTTCACGGCCGCTATATTCCTGGCGGAAAGCGAACACTGGGTACGTTACGACGTTTCCTTGGCCCAGCGAGCTTACCGGCTCTCTGATGTGGGCCAGTGGCTGAAACAGTGCGGGTTCAGCTCCGTCCGCATCATCAATGGTCTGACGGTATCAGACAATCCCCGTTTCGCTGGCCGGGCATTCTTCCTCTGTGTCAAACCCCCCGCGCATCCCTGAATTTTTCCTCGACAGACAAAAGAGAGGAGGAGGGGATTGGCTAAAATCCCGTCCTCCTCTCACGCTAGCAGCCGCGCACATCGTCTATTTCCACTCTTTCTCAAGCTCGTGGATGCGCTGCTGTGTAGACGGGTGAGTGGACAATACCGACCACTTCTTCACCCCATTCCATGTAAATCCCAGCATCTGGGCCGCTTCCACCGCCCGGAGGTCCCGGCGCAAGGGCTGGGACTTCCGCCCGCTTGGCCTGGCAGTGCGCGCGTAGTACTGATTGACCTCATCACATGAGCGCAAAGCTCCCATCAGCGCATAGGGACTCCCCAGCAAGAGACTGGCAGTGCGGTCGGCAGCAAGTTCGCGGTATCGTGAGAACATGCGCAGCATCAGCGTGCTAAGCAGCCATGTCAGCATAATTCCCATCACCACCATGCCCAACGGATTGCTGGAGCTTCCCCGTGATGAGGAAATGCTGCCCAGAATCCACCACCGCTGCAACATCGCGCTCAGCATAAGGCTCAGGCTTCCGGCAAGAAGAATCATCACCACGTCGTGGTGGGCAATATGGGCAATTTCATGGGCCACCACGGCATCAAATTCTTCGGGGGTCACAGTAGCCAGCAGGGTGTCGGTCACCACGATGGCATAGGCATGGCGCTTAGTCCATGACCGGACTGTGAATGCGTTGGCCACGGGAGACCCAATGGTGAACATCT
>JAKAAS010000188.1 GCA_021802225.1 Bacillota bacterium | reverse complement strand
CGGTTTCAATCTTTAATACTTCACAGGTTCCGTATTATGCGCTGATTCTGCCCGGCGTGTCCGGCTGACTGATTGTCCGGCGGCTCTACATTTCGAGCCATGCGTCCTGCAGCGCTCGTGCCATTTGATTTTTGTCGGTAAAAGCTCTACAATAACCTCTATTAAGACCTTCGGGGCGTGGTGAGAGGCTTTTGGCCTCAATTCCCGACCGGCGGTGATCTCACGAATGTGAGCAGCCCGCGAGCCATTATGGCAGGAGTCCGGTGAGATCCCGGCGCCGACAGTACAGTCTGGATGGGAGAAGGTTGTAGGCCTGTGTGGTATTGGCCTATTACAACTTTGCCATCCCCCGAATCTGGGGGATTTTTTGTTATGGGGGGAGAAATTTGAGCAGTCCAATGATGCGCCGCGCGCTGCGGCTGGCTGGGCGGGGACGCTACAGCACATCCCCCAACCCCATGGTGGGCGCAGTGGTGACAGATGCCTCGGGTCAAGTCGCCGGGGAAGGCTATCACAAGCGGGCTGGGGGGCCTCATGCCGAAGTCGGCGCACTGGCCCAGGCAGGAGTCCGGGCTCAGGGAGGCACTTTATACGTCACCTTGGAGCCGTGCAATCATACGGGGCGCACCCCTCCGTGCACCGATGCCATTATTGCCGCAGGAGTCGCCCATGTTGTGGTGGCCATGACAGACCCTAATCCTGAAGTCAAAGGCGGGGGAATCGCCCGGCTCAGGTCTGCGGGCATCACCGTCGAGGTGGGGGACGGCGGGGAGGAAGCAGCTTCGCTCAACCAGGCTTTTGTGACATGGAGCCAGAAGCGCCGACCCTTTGTCACCCTGAAGGCGGCAATGAGTCTGGACGGGAAAGTCGCCACCAAAACCGGGGATTCCCGGTATATCACTCACGAGCAGTCTCTGGCTGTCACGCATACCCTGCGCCGCCGCCACGATGGCATATTGGTGGGGGTGAACACGGTTCTCACAGACGACCCGGCACTGACGTACCGGGGACAGGCACGGGGTTCTGACCCCGTGCGGATTATTCTGGACAGCCACGGACGCACCCCCCCGTCTGCCCGCGTGTTTTCCCAAGACTCCCCGGCGCCCACCCTGGTCTTCACAACCGCACAGACATCCGCTTTCTGGCAGCGGGAGATTTTTTCGGCGGGCGGTGAAGTCATTGAAGTGGCCGCCAGCCCGTCGGGCCGGGTCAGTCTGAGTGACGTGCTGAGCGAATTGGCGTTGCGGCACCTGCTGTCCCTACTCGTGGAAGGGGGGCCCACTGTTCATGCCGCGTTTATTGCCGAGGGTTTGGCCGACGAGTGGTACGGCTTCATCGCCCCCCTCATCATCGGCGGGCAGGCCCCGGGACCCGTGGCAGGGGCGGGCGCAGCCACCTTGCCAGAAGCATGGCGGCTCGAACCTCTGGACATGAAAAGGCTCGGGCCCGACGTGCTGGTGCACGCCCGCTTCCTGCCTGCAGACCCTATTTCCCAGGAGGAGAATGCCGAATGTTTAGCGGACTGATAGAAAGTGTGGGCCAACTGGCCGCAGTGCAGAATACGGGGGACCCCCATGCCCGCACCCTCACGGTGGAAGCGCCGTTTGCCGCATCTTTAGATCTGGGAGAGTCGGTGTCCGTCAACGGCGTGTGTCTGACGGTGACCGCCCAAACGGGCCGTTCCTTCCAAGTGGAGTGCACCCCGACCACCTTAGCCATCACGACTTTGGGCGGCTTGCCAGTCCCCCATCCGGTCAATCTCGAGCGTTCGGTCACCCCGTCCACCCGCTTGGGCGGCCACTGGGTTCAGGGCCACATTGACACTCAGGGGAAGGTGGAAGCCGTAACCCCCGAAGGGGAAGCCCGCCATATCACCTTTTCCTATCCCCCAGAATTCCGCGGACTCATCGTGCCCTTTGGCTCCATCACCGTCGACGGAGTCAGCCTCACCGTAGTATCGGCAGAGCCCGGCCGCTTTCAGGTCACTTTGATTCCTTATACCCAGAGCCACACTACTCTGGGAGCTCTTGGCCCCGGCTCTGTGGTGAATCTGGAGTTTGACGTCTTAGGCAAATATGTCCAACAGCTGTTAAATCCCTACGCGGGACAGGAAAAGAGGCCAACGGTCCAATGACAGAAGAAAACCTGTTAGAGTTCAATACCATCCCGGAAGCGCTGGAAGCCTTGCGCAACGGCGAAATTATCGTCGTAGTCGATGACGAAGACCGTGAGAATGAAGGAGATTTAGTCATGGCGGCCGATTTCGTGACCCCGGACGCCATCAATTTCATGGCCCAGTGGGGACGCGGACTGATCTGCGTGCCCATGACCGGAGAGCGGCTGCAAGAACTCCAGCTGCCGTCCATGGTGGGCGCCCCGGATGAGTCGATGGACACGGCGTTCACCGTTTCCGTGGATGCCCGCCAGACCACTACCACCGGCATATCGGCCCATGACCGCGCCGCCACCGTGCGCGCCCTCATTGACCCGGCCAGCCGTCCCGAGGATTTTGTCCGTCCCGGCCACTTGTTCCCGCTGCGGGCTAAGGACGGCGGTGTGATGCGGCGCCCGGGCCACACGGAAGCCAGCGTAGACCTGGCATTTTTGGCCGGCCTGACGCCCGCCGCCGTCATCTGCGAGATCATGGATGACAATGGCACCATGGCGCGGCTGCCCCGGTTGCAGGAATTCCGCCGGGAGCACGGACTCAAACTGATCACCATTGCCGATTTGATCCGCTACCGCCGCCACCAGGACACGCTCTTTGTGCGGGAAGGCCGCGCTCAGCTGCCAACCCGCTACGGCACGTTCACGGCGATTGCCTACACGGAGAAAGAGACCAAGGATACACACTTGGCGCTGGTGATGGGGGACGTCTCCAACGGCGACCCGGTGTTGGTGCGGGTGCATTCCGAATGTCTGACCGGGGATGTATTCGGCTCCAAGCGCTGCGACTGCGGAGATCAGTTGGACATGGCCCTGCGCATGATTGCCCAAGAAGGCCGGGGGGTGTTGCTGTATATGCGCCAGGAAGGCCGGGGAATTGGACTGGCCAACAAAATCAAAGCCTACGCCCTGCAGGAAGCCGGGTATGACACCGTCTCGGCCAACCAGGCGCTGGGGTTCCCCGCCGATTCCCGCGATTACGGCGTCGGGTCGCAAATTCTTGCGGATTTGGGTGTGCGCGACATGCGCCTTTTAACCAACAATCCCAAAAAGTACCACGCGCTCGACGGATACGGCTTGCGAATTGTGGAGCGCATCCCCATTCACTCCGAACCCCGTGAGGAAAATGCCTTTTATCTCGAGACAAAAAAGGTCAAAATGGGACATTGGATGGACTGAGAGTCCGCCCATTGCACCCTTGAAGAGAAAGCGAGGTCTTATGCCTACCGTGTCAGAACACCAAGGATTTCTCACCACCTATCCAGGACAATCCTGGGCCATTGTGGTCAGCCGCTTCAACCAGCGGGTCACCGACCGCCTGCTCGAAGGGGCGGTCGACACCCTGATCCGCCACGGAGTGCCTGCAGACGATGTCGACGTGTTCTGGGTTCCGGGCGCGTTCGAGATTCCCAACCTGGTCAACGCGCTCAGCGGCCGGAAATACTCCGCCATCATCACTTTGGGCGCCATCGTCCGCGGGGAGACTCCCCATTTTGACTTTATCGCCTCCAGCACGGCGGGAGCCATCTCTGATCTAGCCCGCCACAGCGCCATCCCCGTCATTTTTGGAGTGCTGACCTGCGATACCATGGCGCAGGCCGAGGACCGGGCAGATGGAAAATCCGGCAACAAGGGCGCTGAGGCGGCTTTAGCCGCGATTGAGATGGCCAACTTGTACCACAGACTCCAGGACTAAGACTCCGGGGCATAACCCCCGTTGGCCAGCCGCAAGCTGACCTCTCCGCTGATCACAGGAATGCAGCGGGATCCTTGCCGGATAAGGAGCGCACCGTCCTCGGCAATGTCTTCTGCTATTCCTGTAATCCGCCCAGAGGCTGCCCAGGCCTCCACTTCCTGCCCGAGCGTCACACTGGCCCGGCGCCATGCCTCGGCCACAGGCGCATTGCCCTCGCTCTCCCACCGTTCGTACCAGGTCTCCAAAGCCGGGGCGAGCGTTTCCCACAGCCTCTCCCGGCCTATCTCCCGCCCTGCTTGCTGGGAAATAGTCGTCGCCTGGGGAAACTCCCCTGGTACGGTGCCGCGCACGTTGATGCCCATGCCGACAATAGCCCAGGGGCGGGGATCGGTGCCCCCTTCCACCAGAATGCCGGCGTACTTTTTGCCCCCCATGACGGCGTCATTGGGCCACTTCAGTCCAGGGCTCAGGCCCGTCAGCGTGCGCACGGCATCTGTGAGCGCGACCCCCGCCAACAGGCTGAGGATGCCGCCCTGCCGCAGTGGCGGGGGATAGAGGAGAACGGAAACATACAGTCCCTGGTCCGGAGGCGACCACCAAGCCCGCCCCATCCGCCCCCGGCCCGCCGTCTGCCGGCCCGCCATCACCGCCGCCCCCGCCGGCACCTCTTCCTGGCGCATCCTCTCCCGCAAGACCTGGTTCGTCGACCCAACACTGTCCAGCCGTGTCAGGTTCTTGCCCAGCCAGCGGCTAGCCCCGAGACGGTCCATGCGCTCCCCCTCCTGATCCCGGCCAGTCCATGACCCGGACCACCTCCTGGCCTGCCACCTGCGCGAGCAGTCGGGACACCTCCCCCACTCCCGGAATTGTCAGCGCGGGGGCAATTTCCGCCAAGGGTGCCAGGACGAACCGGCGCTGCGCCATGCGCGGGTGGGGCACCTGCAGTACGGCGCTGTCCAGCACCAAGTCCCCGCAAAGAAGGACATCGATATCCAGCGTGCGCGGCCCGAACCGTTCCACGCGCTCCCGCCCGCAGGCCTGCTCGGCTGCCTGCGCCTGTTTCAGCACCTCCTGGCAGTCCCACACGGTCTCGAGGCACACCACCGCATTGTAGTAATCCGGCTGCGGCGGCCCGCCTTGCGGTGCCGTGCGGTAGATGCCGGAGCACCTGATAATCTGTCCCGCCCGCTGCATGAAAGACAGCCCTTCGGCAAAACAGGCCAGCGGATTTCCCAGATTCCCACCAAAACTGAGATATACCTCACGCATCGCGCCAGATCTCCACTTCGACGTACCC
>JAKAAS010000187.1 GCA_021802225.1 Bacillota bacterium | reverse complement strand
ACCCGGGCCAGGTCACCTCCAGTTCGCCCAGTATTCCTTCGGCCGGGGGTTTTCCCTTGTAGCGTGGCTGTACCTGCTCATCATGGGCATTGTGATGATGAAGAAGGACCCGGGTTCCAAAATCAACGACCTGCTGAACTGATTTTTGGGTAATAGGGTAAGGTCCCCGGCGGCCCACTGTCTGGGACCTTTTTTGGTTTGGGGAGAATGCTTGGGAGCAGCCATGACACTCCCGTATGGGAAGAGAAGGGATTCGCGATCGCGCGAATCCCTTCTCTCCCTGCGGTCCTCTATTTGTTCTTGGGCCTCCTGTGCGTCGGGTCCAGGGGCAGAGTCAAAGACGGCCTCATGACCTTGCGATTTAAGGGCTTGCGAATGAATTCCGCTGCCAGAGCACTGCGGTCCAGCGGGAATAGAGGCCAGGAATACCGCATGCCAAACGAATCGGTTGTCACCATGACCGCTACGGGAATGATGACCCCTATGGCAAACCCTAGCCACGGCATTCCAAATATGGCGCCCACCCCCGTCAAGATCAGCAAGAACATGCGCAAAAGACGCATGGCCATCCCAAAATCGAGGTCGGGGGCCGTAAACGTGCCTACTGCCGCCAACGCCACATAAACGATAACCTGGGCATCAATCAGTTTGGCTTGAACGGCTACGTCCCCTAACAGAATAGCCCCGAAAAACCCCATGGACTGGGTTAGCGGGTCCGGGCTGAAAGTCAGCGCCAAGCGCAGCAGGTCCACGCCAATTTCGGCTGCCACCATCTGCCAGAAAATGGGGACTTCCGTCACCGACGGTTTCACCAGCACCTGCCAGCCTCCCGGCAGCGCGGTATGGCTCGCGAGCAGAGCGTACCATAAAGGTGGCCCCAGCCAGGAGATGGCGACTCCCAAAAACCGCACCCATTTGAGATAGGTGCCAATCATGACGTCCTCATGATATTCCTCCACCGACTGCAAAAACGAAAAGAATGTCACGGGCAGGATCATCGCGTTGGGAGACGTGTCGATCATCACCAGCACATGGCCTTCCGTGAGATGTTCTGCAGCCACATCAGGCCTCTCGGTAAAACGGCTGGTGGGAAAAGGATTCCACCATGGTTTGCGGATAATCCACTCCTGCAAGGCCTTTTCCGACATCGTCAGAGCATCCACATCAATGTCCTTGATGCGATCGCGAATCTGTTTTACGAAGAACTCATTGGCAATATCCTTGATGAAAATGATCGCGACATCCGCATGGGAGCGGCGCCCCACTTCATGAATCTCAATACGTAAGTTGGGGTCGCGCAGCCGGCGCCGGATCAAGATGGTATTGAAGATCAGCGTCTCCACAAAGCCGTCCTTGGGCCCCCGCAATACCCGCTCCATTGACGGCTCGCTGGGGGTTCGGTCAGGATATTGGCGCACATCCATGACAATGGCATGGGTGATGCCATCCACCAGCAATGCCGCCGGGCCTGATAAAATTTGCTCGGCGGTCTTGTCCAAACGGGTCTCGGGTGTGATTTCGATAAACGGCACTTTCCGGTTCAGCAGAGTCCTCAAACTAGGATGGTTCAGCTGGTCATCCGGTGTCTTAAACAGTTCTTGCATAATCAGGGTCAAGTCGGTCTGGCTGACAAAAGAGTCTATATAGATGAGAGCTACTTGGCGCGCGCCAATTTTAAATTCACGGACAATGAGGTCAAAGGTCTCTTTATACCCGAGGTAGTTCTTCAGCCATTCAACATTGCGCCGCAAATCCTCGGAGATGTTCTCGGGTTTCACCGCCGCCTCACTGTTCAGAAAATGCTCAACGCGCACCGTATCCACTCCTCTGCAGTATCTCTTCCAATGCTTTGCGGGTGGCGGGCACTCCGTGCCCTATCGAATCATGGCCACCCATTTTCCCAGGATCTCCCAGACCAATAATCGGCACCATGCCCACGTCATCAGACAGCACATCGACCGTATCGCCCCGGAGCACATCACCCCGTACGGCATTGCCGCCCTTGTCCACCGCCCGCCCTGCCATCACCTTACCCGTTTTTGACACAGAGGAGTCAATCTGGACCCCTTCCACTGGGTGAGTATTGGCAGCCACGGCCACCACTCCCAAGACCTCAATCGAATCCGCATTCATGAGGGCTTCGAGGTCCTTCTCTCCCTTGCCGGTGCCAGCCTGCCCCCGGTCGTCCACCATCACCACAACGGGCGACCGGGGCGCCCGAGCGATCGCCTCAAGCAACTCCGCCCCGTTTAAGGGGGTGGGATTCCCCCGCGATGCCTCTAGCGGGTACAAGTTCAAGGCTTGGCTTGCTTCTTTTATAGCGTGGTAAGCCGTTGCATCACCATCCGTCACAATAATCACGGGTTTCCGTTCTGCCATAGATAGCTCCTCCTTGCTGTCAATGAATTCCTGGTTATACTTTCGGCTTAAATACCAGCGAGGCCGCCAGTCCAAACAGAACCGCCGCTTTTATGCCCCCTGCGGCGGCCGTCAGCCCTCCTGTCAAGAGACCCAATACGCCCTTGGTTTTGACAGCTTCGCCCACTCCGGTGACCAGGGTATAGCCGAACCCGGTCAAGGGCACGCTCGCCCCCGCTCCAGCTACCGCCACCAGTTTCCCATACAGCCCCACCCCTCCCAGGATGGCGCCGATTACAACAAACAGCACAAGAATGTGGGCGGGAGTCAGGGGAAACAAGTCCAGCGTCAGTTGTGCCACCACACACAAAAGTCCTCCAATGATAAAAGCCCAGAGAAAAATCAACGGCATACTCCCTCCTCGGTAGATCGGTTGCGGCACGTCCCGGTTTACAGGCGCCTCACGGAAACGGCATGCGCTATCGACGGAATGCTTTCCCCCTGCTGGTAGGTCGTGGGAGAAAATAGGGCGCCTGTGGCCACCAGCAGCACGCGCTGCAGGTCTTTTTTGAGCAGGCGGTTATAGATAAACCCAGAGAACACACTCGCCGAACAGCCCGCCCCCGAACCGCCATTGTGGACATCCTGCTTGTCAATGGCATAAAGCGCCCTCCCACAGTCATCCAAGCGCTCATCCCAATGCTTCCCGTCTTTTTGCGCTAGGGCCGACAGCAAGCGCACTCCAAAGACCCCCAGGTCGCCCGTATAAATCTGGTCGTAGTCCTCAATCGAGCGGCCGGTGTCCTCAAAGTGGCGGCAAATCGTGTCATACGCTGCCGGGGCCATTGCCGTGCCCATATCATTGGGGTCTTTGGATCCCCAGTCCACCACCCGCCCAAATGTCACGGATTCAACTGACACGCCCCCCTCTCCGGTGACGGCGTCAGAGCCGCTAACCAGGCAGGCTCCAGCCGCTGTTGCGGTCCATGCGGCCGTCGGGGCGCGCTGGTATCCCAATTCAATGGGAAACCGGAATTGGCGTTCCGCCGCCATATGATGGCTGGCCGCGGCGGCCAGAACATTCCGGGGCCCGCCGCCGGCAATGGCCATAGCTCCCAACCCCAGGGCTTCGGTAAACACCGCGCAGGCGGCGAACAGCCCCAAAAGAGGCCGCTGGTGTTCGCGGCCGGCAAAATTCGTAGAGGCCAGTTGGTCGAGCAGGTCCCCACCCATGACCATGTCTATGGATTCCCAGGGCAGTTCCGCTTTTTTCACCGCCAGGTCCTGCGCTTCGAGCAGAAGGTGGCGCTCGGCTACTTCAAAACTGGCATGGTCCTTAAGCTCCGAAGACCAGATGCTGTCAAAGTACGCCCCTAATGGACCTTGCCCCTCCTTAGGCCCCCCCACTGCCGCAGCCGCCAGAATGCGGATGTTCTCAAATTGGTAGGTGGATGGGCCTAGGCGTATCACGGCCAACTAGGCCACCCCCGTAATGAGAAGGCGGAGCAGTCCGACGACAAAAGCCGCCGCCAGGCCGTAGGCGAGCACCGGCCCCGCTACCGTAAACAACTTGGCCCCCACCCCCAGCACCAGGCCTTCTGTCCTGAATTCCATGGCGGGGGCAACCATGGCATTAGCAAATCCCGTGATGGGCAAAGACCCCCCCCATGCCCCCGTGCTTAACAACCCGGTCATACCAGCCCAACCCGGTCAGCAAAGCCCCTATGCCAATCATCACCACCGTCATGGGAGGTGTCGCTTCTTTGGCCGAGAGTCCGTGCTGCATGAAAAACCACTGCACACCCTGCCCCACCTCACTGATCAGGCCCCCGACAAAAAATGCCCACAGGGCGTTCTTCAGCAAAGGTTTTCTGGGGCGCATCTGGTTTGCCATATCTTGATATTCCTGCATTTTCTGTGACCCCTGCTTGGCTTGGCTCGCCATGGTACCCTCCTCGTCTCAACAAAAATACTCCTGCGACCGTAATGGTCCAGGAGTAGTATGAGCTATAGGCATGCGACATTATTCCGTCACGGGTCCGTCTCGCTGCCGTCAGTGAGGGCCACTTTCATGCGGTCTAGGGCCCGCCGCTCCAGACGGGATATCTGCACCTGCGATACCTTCAGCTGGCGGGCTACCTCCGTCTGTGTCCTGCCCTCCACAAAACGCGCCCGCAAGATAAAGCGCTCCCGCTCGTCAAGGGCCCGGAAAGCCTGGCTGAGGGCCATTTGTTCCAGCCATTCCGTTTCGCCCAGATTATCCGTGATGACATCGCTGAGGTGCTTTTCCGACCCGCTCGATGACTCGATTGTCTGGTTGAGCGACGCGGGCGGCCGGACCGCCTCCACAGCCTCGGCAATGTCTGCAGGGTCGATGTCCATTTTGTGGGCCACTTCCGCCGGTGTCGGATCCCGGCCCAGCTGCTGGGACAGAAGCGCCCGCACCTGTTCGACACGCATGCCCAGTTCCCTCAGGGAGCGCGCCACCCTAATCGGCTGGTCATCGCGCATATGCCTGCGAATTTCCCCCATGATCAGCGGCACCGCATACGTGGAAAACTTCAGGCCCCGGTCTACATCAAATCGTTCGATGGCTTTTAGAAGTCCTATGGCACCTACTTGAAACAGATCTTCTGGATCATAGCCCCGTCCCTGGAATCGGTGGACAATATGCCAAATCAAATTCCAGTGTTTTTCCACCAAGTCCCGTCTGGCATCCGGATCCCCCGCCTGGGCTAAGCGATATAATTGGGACTCGTCATGGGGATCCTGCCAATGCCCCTCACTGGGCATCGCGGGACAACT
>JAKAAS010000186.1 GCA_021802225.1 Bacillota bacterium | reverse complement strand
TGGTAATGACCGCGGTTATGATGATTCCCAGAAGCGCGACGCCGGCAATAGTGGCCGTTTGCCACCAACTTGTTCTGCGGACTTGTTTTTTATCCAGACCTGACTTCATTTCGTCAAGGCGGTTTTCTAAGTCAGTTTTTACAATCCTCATGTGTTCTTCTAAACGCGAGGATACTTTATCAATTTTTGATTCAATACGCCGTTCGAGTTGGTCAAAACGCTCGAGAACTTCGTGGTCCATGAGGCTCGCCACTTTCTAGTGAATTTCCGGGAAATGCGCAACCACTCTTTCTTCATAGTATGCCTTCACTCATGATTCGTGAATTCTCCACTTTGGATACTCGCCCAGGCCTCTTGAGCCGATGGTTGGGTGAATTGAGACGACACTTGTTGAACTGCCACACAAAAATTATGTTTCACGTTTTTATCAATTCAGACACCTCAGAGGCCAATTCCCTGTGGGTTGAAAATTCTCCACTATGGCCACTGCCTCATCGGTCGCGGCAGAAATGAACAAGTCGCCTGATTCATTTTCAAATAAATCCAAGCTGCTCATGGCGGCGGCGGTTTTTGTTAGTGTCCCGGTCTTTGTTCTGTATCTCTTGGGACAACGCGCTATTGTCGAAGGCATCGCCACGACCGGCACTAAGGGGTAGAGACGTGAACCGCATGATCTTGATGGGTTGTCGATGCTGTAGGGCAAAGAATGATGAGGAAATCCTTCTTCCTCACCCATTCGCCAGCCCAATAAAAGCCACTGCTTGCCGTGAGCTACCGGTCGTGCAGCATACCAATGGTCAACAAGAAGAGGATGACCTACCAGTTCAAACGGCCCGGTAAGCTTTTCGCTGCGAAAGCACAACGTTCCGGTGACTCCATCCCCTAACGGACAGGTGGGACGATACCATTCGGCTTTGACCGATACAAAAAGGTACCAGCCGTTGTTCCACCGGATGACCGTAGGAACTTCCATATCCCTAAGGCACCCGGGACTCAAAACAGGTGGTAACAGAGTCCACTGATAGAGATCACGAGACACGGCAAGGCCAATGGCTCCCTGATATCCTTCGGGCTGAAAACGGTCATGGGAAGAAAGAAAGAGGTAATATAGTGTGGACATTGGATCGTAAACCACGTAGGGGTCGCGCCAGGTAAACGCTTCCGAAGATTCCTCGTTTCCCGTCTTATACCACCGGGGATCAGGCTGAAGCAGCGGAGAGGAAGGGGATTTTGTCCACAATTCAAGGTCGTCGGAAACGGCCAAGCCAATATTCTGTATACGGGTTCTGCGGTCTCGTCCCGTATAAAACATCAGTCACTGGTTTCGGTGTGCTATCACGCTGCCCGTTAACAAACACAAGTCGTCCCATGCGCCCGCGGCACCCGGATAAAGAGCATTCTCATGCCATTGCCAATGGACCAAATCCGAGGAGGTGGCGTGGGCGATGACGGAAAAATCGTGCCCCGTGCTGGCATGGCCGGTCCGTGGTGCCTTCAGGCAATACAGGTGCTGTTGTCGGCCAACATGAATGGTCCAAAACCCCACATCCGGTAATTCGGGTGAATAAGCATGTTGATTCCTCCTGCCCTGAGTAGTCAGTGGTGTATACAGCATTCTCATCACACCGCGACCATATTTTCGTGACCACACTGAAAACCATCTTCCAAAAAAGGCAGAGAACATGATGCCCTGAAACAACCAGGGGAAACCCCTGCTGTCGTCGTCGGCAGTATTGTTGCCGACCCTCCCTTGACACTTCCTCGGGATCCCATTGTCGGCGAAACGCTACGCGTCGAGTCCATTGGGCTGACATTAGGCGGCAAGGCGGTGAATCAGGGCTTGCAGACCGCTCAATTGGACGATCCGGTACTCATTGTCGGGGAAGTGGGTGAGGACATATTGGGGGCATGGGCTCTTGAACAACTGTTGAAAAGGGGTTTTGACATGCGTGGAATATTGCAGGAAGGCATGACGTCATGCGCTGTCCCGGTCATACTGCCAGCATCTCAGTATATTTTGCATGTCCCCGGGGCCAATCAACTGTTAACGCCGGAAGATATCCAACGAACACAGCATCTGTGGACAACAGCTAAAATTTTGTTGATTCAAGGTGAAGTTCCCACGGTTACGTCGATCCAGGCTGCTCAGATTGCCAAAAGCCGCGGCATGCTCATCATCTGCGAGCCCGCACCTGCGACGGCCATGACCCGCGATTTGTTGCAGTTAGCCGACATCCTTACTCCTAACCGCCAGGAACTGAGCATGCTGTCCAATCAACCAGCACACTCCGTTGAAGAACAGGCTTGGATTGTATGGGAAATGTATCCGCAACTGACAGCCTCAATCGTCACTTTGGGAGACGAGGGAGTATTATTGCACACCCAGGATAGGCAAACAGCAAGCATCGCAGCACCGGTTGTTACGGCACTTGATCCCACCGCCGCCGGCGATGCCTTTAATGGAACATTAGCTTATTCGTTGGCAAAAGGATTATCCTTGCGTCACAGCACAGAACTGGGCTGTTGTGCAGATGCTCTGGCTGCAAGCCGGAAAGGCTCGTCAGCCAGTTTGGCGCCATTATCCGACATTGTGAAGATATGGAGCGAGGTCTATCAGACCAATCCTTGAATTGCGCCAATGAACTCTCCCACCGTCTAGCCATTACAGGCTGCCCACGCAAGATATGCGAGGACGTAGGTGGGGGGGCGGGAACACGCCCGGAATTTGTCTAACAGCATAAATAATCAAATAAGTTTTGCAATCAAGGATAGTAAGTGGTAGGTTGTGATTAATTAAACTAATTTAGTAAAGGGGTGAAATGAGTGGCATTCCTTGCCGATGTTGGAGCATTAGTGTTAGCTTTAACCTTCACCAATTTTACGGTATTTGCAAAGGGCACTGTACCATCACAAGCCAATCTACCCAACACTCTGGCAGCAGTTCAGTCTCATGTGCCTGCCTTGCGTCTCCTCCAAAGACCAGTGATAACACAGACCTCCGCCCTTATTTCATTGGTCACACTTCATCCGCGACAAAGGGATGTAATTGATCGTGGGTGATCCGGCGGATAAAACCACAGATGTCGGTTCAATGATTAGCGAAGCTGCTGCCCAAGGAGCATTTGAATGATAGAAGGAATCGTTATCATCCGGCGCACGTGCCATGGTCAAGTTGAGTGCAGATGGAGCCATGATCACTCCAGAACTTCTAGTCGAAGTCTCTCCTTCGATGCACTCGCGCAAGACGTGTTCGATCTACTGGCCGGCATGGTGCCATATGACAAGTTCGACCATGTACCACAATGGGCCCAAAGCCGATACGGTTTGCAAGCTGGCTTTTTCACCCACCGAGTGGAACTTGCGTGACAAGCGATACAAACGCTTGAGGTTGGGGGGCTCATCAATGATTCCTCATCATATCGGACTGACCACAGAGGGATCAAAGACTCCGTACTAGGTCGCAAACGCCCCGAATGTGCCGTTCAGGACGTGACGTATTCCACGATGGGAGTGTTCAATATACCTCAACGCGTACTGTAGTGTTGTTTTGATCCAGTGCTCAGGGACCCATGCCACTTTAATAATACTGGGGCGGAACGGTTTGAGCTTGCTCCATGGGGTGAATGCACAATGAGCATCAACGAACCGGAAGGATAGTAATTGAACCAGGTGTGACATCCTTGTGTCCAGACATATCGCAGTGTGAAGTAAAAGCTCTTGAAGGGAATCCAAAAATGATCAGGAACATAAGGAACGCAAAAGACACGACGAAGAGATCGACGCCCAAAGTTTGATTGAAGTTGACGTTGAGGAGATTTTAGTAGCGGGTCCACCTTATTCTTCATCCCGGGGGTCAGGCGTATGCCATCCTCTCCAATTTGTCATCGATCTAGCACATTGCTTTGCTGGGGTGGTCAAGCACAAACAAGTTCATAGTATCTTCACGCAGAATTGATTTCATTATCAACGCACCGCCCGGTAGCTATTCACCAATTAACGGTGCATCCATTCACAATAGGAGGGAAATTCATGACCGCGCAACGCGTACTCAAGACTACCGTCACTCTTTTGTTTTTCGGTTGGCTGATCGATTACATCGATCGATTGGTAATTTCAATGGCGTTACCCTCTATTGGCAAGACATTTCATCTTAACCCTGTTGAACTAGGCTTAATAATGAGTGCATTCTTTTTGACCTATGCGTTATTTCAGATTCCGGGCGGACTGTTAGGTGATCGTTTTGGTTCCAAAAAGGTCATGACATGGGCCCTTACGGCTTGGTCAGTATTTACTGCGCTGACTGGCATTGCCTCCAGCTATATAGGCTTGCTCATTGTACGCACTCTATTTGGTGTATCAGAAGGCATGTTTCCAGGGTCATCGATGAAAGCCATTGGAGAACGTACGCCAAAATCATCTCGGCTAGCATCCAATGGGTTAATGCTGGCTTCCAATCCTCTGGGTTCTGCGTTGGCCCCCCTTATTGCTGCACCCGCTATAGCTTTGGTTGGATGGCGCGGTGCTTTTTATTGGGTTGCCGGTCTTGGAATTATCATGGCGCTACTGATCTTGTTCCTTCTTCCCAAACCTCTTGACTCCAATTTACGTCTCGAGACCCCTACCTCTAATCCAGAAGGTGGGGTCGGCACCAAGTCTCTGGCAATTTTGAAAGTCGCCACGATGTGGAAGTTTGCATTGATGTTTTTTGGTTTTGACATCGTAGCTTGGGGACTTATTTCGTGGGGACCCTCTTATCTCATGGACGTTCGTCATGTGCATATTGTTTCAACGGGATTTTTAATAAGCATTCCGTGGTTTGCGGCGACAATTTCCACGGTTTTGGGTGGCTTTCTCTTTGACCGATACTTTAGTGCTCATCATCGTTGGCTTATTGTGCCAGCAGAACTTATCGCGGCTATTTTTCTTATTTTGTTGACCACATCAACAACCCTAAGCCAATTTGTGGTGTATTTCACTTTTGGATTATTTTTTATGTTTTTGGCTTTCTTGCCCATATTTGGTCTTCCGCTTCGGTTGCTGTCGCCCAAAATTATGGCGTCTGGAGGCGCCATGGTTAACTTTGGAGGTCAAACCGGAGGATTTCTCGCTCCAGTTATTATGGGGTGGCTCATTAGTACCTTCTCGTACGCAGCAGCCTTTGGTTTTTTTGGTCTTTGGCGTTCT
>JAKAAS010000185.1 GCA_021802225.1 Bacillota bacterium | reverse complement strand
GGAATCCCCCCTCTTTCCACTGGACGTCAGTAAGGCGTTGGAAAGTATTAGAGAAATGGTCAAACGACTCCCCCCGCCCTGCTAGCGACCGAGTCCGGCATTCCGTGGCGAGATATTGGCGGATTACGCGATATCATGGCGTATCAATATCTGGACATCGACCTTGAGGCTGTGTGGAGCGAGGTCAGAAAAGATTTACCGCCGCCTAAAGAGGCTATCCGAACGGATCATGCGCCTGCAAGCCGCCACGTCGCCGGAAAACGGACCATAATGCCCACGCATTCCCGGGCTCGGCGGCTTTTGCTTGACGGGCGCACAGGGGGAGTTTCCCATACCGGAAAGCGCGACGAAGGTCTAACGGAGACGCAGGGCGGCACGTTGTCTTGTGTCCCGGTGTTGTTGATGATCTGGAAAAGCCATCAGGAAGTCGCATCCTCAAGACGTCACTTCCTGATGACTTCGTTGGGGGGTCTTCGGGTCTGACCGTTCGCTCTGTCTTGATTTACGTGTTCGACGCCCCGCGAAATGAGTGTCAATTCCTTATAGGTAGGCTGTAAACATCGAAAAACAAGTCTACACCTTCTAAATCTAAAAGGTTTCAATTCTTCAACGGAATGACCTCATACATTTCTGGATCGTGTGGTATTGTCGTAATCCAAGAATCTCCACTCGCAGTGTCTCGTCTCGCTCTGGCACCCTGATCAAGTCGACCACGTCGCCCACTCGGATCCGCCTTCGCTTCGCATCATTCAGTTATTTCAACCGTCTTCGTTCCCTCTCTGATGGATGCATAGTACTCTCCCTGCATTCCCATGTGATGCACCTTCATAGTCTCTCTTTCTGGAATCCTGCCCGTTCTGGCCCGCGGGGTCTGCCTACCTCTCAGCGAAGGCTAAGAACGTGAGCTTATTCGTGGGTTTTGTTCAGCCACCTTAAGAGTAGTCCACTGACCTCCGTGGGCTTCGATAGGTTGGGGAAGTGAGCGACGTCGGGCATGCGGACGAGAGTGGCCCGCGGTAAGGTCTGTTCTAAATAGTCGGCCACCGCCAAGCAAAAGTCCGTATCATTGTCACCGATAACGACCAAGACGGGCATAGCGAGATTCGCGAGTGCATTGATGTCGTTGATGTCCGCATACGAGGTAAACTCCCCGCGGCTGTTCAGGAATTCTCGGTACATGAAGCGGAACAACTCGCGGTTAGCCGGATCTACATGCTGCTCGTTGCCGTCGATCCCAACAAGCCACAGGGATTCGGCCAAGTCGACGAGTCTGCTAATGTTATGGGCCGCCAATGCCGCTTCATACTCTGCGTAGACAGAAGGCTCAGGGCCATCGACCTTGGGCTGAAACCCAAAAAGTCCGGTACCCGCCAATACCATCGTCCCGATGCGATCGGGGTGTCGGACTGCGGCGTGAATCGCCACCGACCCGCCCAAGGAGGAGCCGACCAGATTCGTAGTAGCCACTCCCAAATGATCTAACAGCGCAAGAAGGGTGTCTGCTGGGTCATACTTCTCAGGGGCATTGTCGCTCGACCCATATCCGAGCAAATCATACGTGATGCAGCGATGCTCGCGGGACAATGCCTCAACTTGTACGCCCCACTGTCGGTGATCGGCAAGCGCCGAGTGGAGGAAAACCACGGCCGACCCATGACCGGTTATCGAGTACCGAATTGCGCCTTGTGGAGTAATTAGCTCATTCATTATAGTAGCCCCGCCCCCTTTTGAAGTTGCCTTTTCATATTATTCTATTTTTCAAGACCTGCGGGATGGGGACGACGGAATGAGAGGTGTAATGAGAATCGTCAGAGTCGACGTTGCGGACTTGTCGAACGCGAGATAGATGGGCAAAATTCGTTGGGTAGGAATGTCTGGATGTCAACTACAAATGCGTCGATAAGAACGCAGGAAGGCAGGAGGGGAATTCGGTGACACACGATGAGTTAGAGGTCGAACTACGAAAGCTCAATCCCCGAGAACGGGCGCGATTGACGGCAGCGCTGCTCGACACCTAGAAGAACTGTCAGAGGATGAGAATGCCCGTCTCTGGGCGGAAGAGGTGGAACGACGATCTGCTGACCGATGTGACCTTGGGTCGATCCGCCACGGACGTCTTCCGGGACATCCGGGAACGCATCGGAGGCTTAATGCAGACTCATCCCCGTATCTGCCCTATCGTTTGTCTTGGGATCGCCCTAAATCTCGACTCTCGCTGAAAGCCTAAATAGTCGCGCTTCATTGACGGCTCAACCAGTAGAGCGGTCGGCGCTTTTGATTTGCGATGGCGAGAATCCAGAGTTCGCTATTCTCGGCAAAGCACATGACCGAATAGGGGAACCGCTGCATCCGTTTATTTCTCACGACACCGTGGACTCGCCATCGGATGTTCACGAATTTCGTCCATCGCCGTCTCGATGGCTTGCAGAAATGTGCTGCCCAGCCTTTGGCTTTCGTCTTACAACGCCTCATCGTACAGTTCAATCTCCGCAGCCGGATGACACCTCACGCGAATCTTACCCGCAGAAAGCTCACCGCGCCAATTTGGCCGAATATCGTGCTGGGTTATTAACCAGCCATGATCTTAAGATTGTCAATTCCAGAGTAAGCATTACGCGTCCCAGCGGCCTGCCGGAAAATGCTGTCATGGGAATTCCGATCCATCACATAACTCAGCTTCCGCATATCAGCCCACCCCTTGTCTATTCGGGAACGTCAGTGATGCAGTGAGTTTCAATGGTAAACAAAATCGCGTAATGTATTGTCATCCCACGACAAAATTTGACTTGTGGTAATATTGGATCAAAATGTCGTTAAAGAGGAATTTGTGCCGTTTACGCCAGAGAAAATTCTTGCCTCGGCCTAACGTCTGTGTATTTCACTTGTAGTTTACGTGTGTAAATAATTGATAATCTATCTCGATAAATTCGGAAGGTGGCAGTACGATGGCGGGTCTAACACAACGCCGGATCGGTGAATTAATTCAAGCCGTATTTCAAATATTAGCACCAGAATCGGATGGCCTCCCTGTACGCACCGTTCTCGCGGAAATTGAGAAGTCATTTCCCTTAACAGAGTTTGAAAAGAGTACCTATCCCAAACGTCCGACCATCCGGCGTTTCGAAAAAGTGGTGCGCTTTGCTACCATTATGCCCGTAAAGGCTGGGTGGCTCATTAAAGACAAAGGGCAGTGGACACTTACGGACCAGGGGCACAAGGCTTGGAAACAGTTTTCGGATCCTCTAGCCTTGAAACAAGAAGTCAATCGATTATATAAACAATGGCACTCTACAGTGCGAAGCGATGATGTTGATGCACTGGAATCCCCCACCCATGAACTCGAAGAGGATATTCCCGACGACAGAAGTGTTGTGGAAGAAGCTGAAGAAACCGCATGGACTCAAGTTCGGGAGTTCTTACAGCGCATGAACCCTTATGACTTTCAAAACTTAGTAGCAGCATTATTGCGGGCCATGGGATATTACGTTGTGTGGGTTGCCCCGCCCGGTCCTGACGGTGGCATTGACATTCTAGCCCACACAGATCCCTTGGGCGCTAAAGGCCCTCGCATTGTTGTTCAAGTCAAGCACCGCAACAACAAGGTAACGCCGCATGAATTACGTTCGTTTCTAGCCACGCTAGGAGACGGAGACGTAGGCTTATTTGTGTCCATGGTAGGGTTTACATCCACAACTGAACAAGAAAGTCGGGGCCAAGAGCGTCGCCGTATCATGCTGATTAATTTAGAGAAACTATTTGATTTGTGGGTTCAGCACTACCAAAGCGTCTCAGAGGCTGACCGTTCTCTTCTTCCCCTCAAGCCTGTTTATTATCTTGCGCCATTCGGATCCTAGGAGCGAGACATTATGTGGATAGGGGTCGATCATTTTGTAGCGACGGACGAACGCCGGCGCGGATTGGTCTTCCCTTCCGGGTCTTCCGGGGTGCGGTGGGGCGACTTCAACACAGACACTCTGTCTGTTGGGGATCTGGTTTATCCTGGATCTGGTTTGTTGATGAGATCGGGGTCCTCCACGTTGGCTGGGGCCCCGTTGGATATCACCCCGTTGGGTTGGACGTTAGGTTTTTCCGTGTTGGTTACCCCCTTATTCGCGGAAAGAGCCCTTCCTAAGGGCTCCGCCCCCAATCAAGTCCTGCCGGGTAGGTTGTCCCCACAGGTCATGGTCCCCGGTTCGTTCAGAGCCCTGTCGGCGGATCTCGACAGGGGGCGAGGGGCTGACATCCCCCTCCGGGGCGTTTTCCGATGCCGCAGGAAACGGACCGGACGTGGCGGACGCCGTACTGGGATTCACTCCCAAGGCCCGCGCCATGGCGTCCCTGGAGGGATAGCACTGGCCGGTGGCATCCATGTGCAAAGCTATCACGCAGAGCGTCTTCCACCCCCGGTCCGGCAGCGCGGCCAGAAAGCCAGAATCGAGAGCCGCCGTATACAGTTTGATAAAAATGTCGGGGTGCCCCGGGTTGTTCATGAGGCGATCACAGTGAGTAATTTCGCCCGTCACAGAGGACGGGAAGAGAATCTGTTCCATGAATTGGCTCCTTTCTGTGAGTTATCCACAAAAAATCCCCCACTGTCCGCACAGGGGAGGATATATTCTTTACATTTCTAATCGCTTCAGTCAGGTAAGCGGATGGGATCCTAAAATCCGGGCCGTGATGCCCCGGCGAAGGCCCCCGGATCCGCCATTTCTCCAAGAGTCTCGGGAGTCTCCCGTCACGAGAACCGTGCCGTGAACCGGAGGCCTGCCCGAAATAGGGTCTCATCTCGTATCGTACGTTCGTGGGGATGGTGAGCCCAATTGGAGGCGCTTCGCAAAATAAAAAACCCGCAAATGCTTGCGGTATCAGGGTTTGGGATGGTGCGCCCGTGAGGATTTGAACCTCAGCCCTCCTGATTCGTAGACGAACTCTCTTTCGGGAAGTGTCCGGATCAATTCCCTGCATCCCAATCCCCGTGGCCGTTTGCGGAAGTCTGCAACGCAGCGGGACCACGGTGTAAGGCCTCAACAGAACCATTTGTGTTCAACGCCCTGTTCGACGAATCCCCCCCTCTCAACCGAGACGGGGGGATTTTTTGTGTACTTGCGGGATCCCTTCCCAATAGGTATGGCCCCACGATGGCGCTTCCTGTTCCGAGAGATTTGTGGATAACCTGTGACTGGATTGTCTGGATTCTGATGCGTA
>JAKAAS010000184.1 GCA_021802225.1 Bacillota bacterium | reverse complement strand
CGCGCTCTGATCCCCGGTATTGGTGGCTGCGCTCCGATGCCCGGTATTGGTGGCTGCGCTCCAATGCCCGGTATTGGTGGCTGCGCTCCAATGCCCGGTATTGGTAGCTGCGCTCTGATCCCCGGTATTGGTGGCTGCACTCTGATTCCCGGTATTGGTGGCTGCACTCTGATTCCCGGTATTGGTGGCCGCGCTCTGATTCCCGGTATTGGTGGCTGCGCTCCAATGCCCGGTATTGGTGGCCGCGCTCCAATGCCCGGTATTGGTAGCTGCGCTCCGATTCCCGGTATTGGTGGCTGCGCTCTGATCCCCGGTATTGGTGGCCGCGCTCTGATCCCCGGTATTGGTGGCGGTAGATCGTGACTCGCTCTGCAATTCTTTGGCCTCTTTCCATTTCACGCGAGCGAGAATAAATTTCACGCCCGCATTAATCAGGCCATTCAGCCCAATTTCCGCCCCAATATGGAGCTTGCTCACCGCGACTTTGCTGTCGTTCGCCTCGGTACGGTCGACTTCCCCTTCTCCTTCGACGGTACAGTAGCGGCTGTCGGCAGGAGCATAATAACTCCACACATCGAACGGAAACTCGCACAAGTGAAACCCGTTCTTGGTGCAGCGTATCGGCTTAGCATCGGTTTCATACGTGCTCCCGATGGTGTATTGCATATCGCGGCAGGTCAGATCGGGGGAAAATCCTTTATAGCCTTGAATGGTCATGCCTGTTTCTCCTTTCCGTTCAGCGGCCCCACAGGGCCAAAACTACCCAGAGTTCGACGTAGAGCATCCCGCATCCCAGTGCGGTGCCCAGAATGATTTGCCAGCGGCGGGGATGCCACCGCCAGCGTCGATGCCTACTCATTTTCCAGTCCGTCTGTAGGCAATTCTGTGATCGCCGCCGTCATTTCCCGAATTTGGGTCAGGAAGAGTTGCACGTTCCCCACCCGATCTCCTTCCAAGGCCATGTAAGCATTGATGACTTCGGTCAATTCTTCCACCGCCAGACCAGCATCCACGGCGGCTTGCAGGGTGGGTGTTAGATCGTGCGCAATGGCCTTTTCTTCGGGAGTCAAGCCGGCGGTGGCCTTCCCTTGGGTGATCCACGCGGCTAGTTGGCCGACGGTGGCAGGCGCAAAACCCGCCGCGACGAGGGGATGTTGGGCTTTGGGCGCATTGGACGCATTGGACGAAGATGGTGGAGGGCGCCGTGTGATTTCTCCCGTGTGGCGGTTGACTACAGTCCCTGGGTTACTGTTATCGGCTTGATCCATTTCATCAGCCGTATACACCCCGCTAAGATCCTGCGGAAATGCTTTGCGGAGGGCTAAGGCTTCAGCGACTTTCGCCAACATCAGATCGGGCATCTTTTGCCACATACTATTGGGACGCGGCTTATGGGTGTCTTGATCATAGGTGGTCTGCACATAACTGCCATATTTTGCGACCGCGTATAGCGGTTCTGAAAAATCGCGGCGTAAGACACCGACGCGGGCAGCGACAGGAGGTTCATCATGGAGCCAGACTTCTTTCCAAACGCCATCCTTGCCACACCACCACGGCCCTAATTGCCCAGCATATTTTCCCGTGCGTTCGGCAATTAAGCGAAATCCATCAATGCTGGTTTGAATGGTCGCCGCTTGTTTCGCATTCCGTTTGACACAGTAAATTTGCCGTGTCAGCGGATCCAGACCTGTGCGTTGGGCTTGATAGAGAAATAATTTGAGTTCATCGTCACTGGTATCTTTCGCGACGGTGGCCTTGATCAAGTTAATTTGATCGCGGGTCCAACTGACTTGAGCCACGCCGTTGGGCTGAACGACTTGCAATCCTTGGTCTGCCATGTTTATTTTGCCTCCTTAATGCGTAGGATCCGATAGGGTGTTTGCTTCGTGTAGGCTTTCGCCAAGTCGGGATGTTCACTCTCAAAGCGTTTCTGATCGAATCCTTTCCGACTAGCCGATTTCCACGTAACGGTCGTCCCGTCCACGGTGCCTGCTTCGGCGTCACCGATCAATGCCTTCAGATGATTCTCCGCTTCGGTCAGCAGGGGTTGGGTCTCGTCGAGAATGGCTTTGGCTTCGGCCCGCTGGCGAATCCAGTGTCGGGCCTCCTCTGGCAATTCCACGGTTTTCGCCTGACTCTGGGGATACAGGATCTTTAACGCTTGGGCCGTGGCTTCCGAGCCGTCCACCAAGGGCGGCGTTAGGGTCTGCACGCAGAGCCAAAAAGCGGCGGCCGCTTCGTGCATCTCAGCAATCAAGGCGTCGTTCCGCTCGACAGGCACAATGCGGAAATCGTTCCCGCCGATCAAAACCGCCAAGTAGCCCTTCTGATAGCCGGTGATATCGAGGTAATGCAGGACTTGAATCAGATAATGGATCGGGGCGCCCTCGTCCCAATCACGGGCTTTAAACGCATTCGTCGTCTTGGCCTCCAGTACGGCAGGGCCTCCGGGATGATCGACGATAAGGCGGTCGATGTTCCCCCGGAGATAAGGGATCTCCGGGTGTTGGTAGGGTTGCGGATGGCGTTCGACCGTATACCCCGTTTGCCGGGCAAATTCTTGGGCGACGACATCTTCCAGAATATTGCCCCAATAGAGGTATGGGGAATCCGGTTGCTCCAGGGATTCCCCGATCTTCTCTAAGTACACATCCATCGGCCCCCGAAAGGGACTGAGCCCCATGATGGCGGCCATATCGCTCCCACCAATGCCTTGGCGCCGGGTAGCGAGCCAGTCTTGATGCGCGATATCTATTGCCATGTTACTTCGCCTCCTCTTTCAGGGGATGGATCGCCGGAAATGGCAGAGGAAAATATCCGGCATCCGTGTCGTACGGGAAATCCAAAATCTTGGTGTCGAGGCGACGGGCACCCCGCATTTCCCGTTCTTGCGTGAAGCTGGCTACCGCTGCCTCCACGGACTCTGCCGTGGCTTGGAAGACGGTGATGGTATCGCCCCAACCGACATAGGGGATGATGACCCAATGCTTGATCATGCTGTCTCCCCCCCTTCGAGGGCCTCTAGTCCGGCGGTGGTGGCATCAATCATGGCCGTCAGGGTTTGGATGCGCCCGTAACAGATCGCCTCGGCCTCGACACTGTGAAGGCGCGTGAGGGCCTGTTGAAATGCCGCCCGTTCGACCATCAAGTCATTGACGAAACCGTAGGCTTCGGTCCATTCATTCATGACGGTTCCCCCTCTTCCGCCGAATGCGCAATGATGGCGGCGTAATCGGCAATCCATTCGGCTAAGCATTCTTCGTCACACCATATTTCATGGCGCTCCGTCGGAAAAATGTCGTGCAGACCGCCCGGCAACAACCGTCCGGGGCCGTCAATCGCCTCCCGGCAGTTGGGGCAGTAGCTGGCCCGGAGATCCTCGCGATACTGCAAAGGCACGCGGATTACGGGGACGGTCTCCATGAACGGGGACAGTATCTGATTAAATAAGGGGTGAAGATTGGTCGCCATTTGACTCAACCCTTTCGCTACCTTATAATGAAGGTAGAATATTTGAGTGGTGCTTCCCCTGGGTACGAGCCGGGGGATTTTCTTTTTGCGACGTGCGCCAAATTATGGCGCGGCGCGGCGCGTTTCTGGTAGACTAAAACCGTAAAAATCTTGGAACAAGACATCGAACTCGACATTCAGGGCTTGTGCCAAGACTTTGCAGAGTTGAATCCGAGGTTTATTCACACCGCGCTCAAATTGCGAAATGGCCATTCCAGTAACGCCTACGGCTCGTCCCAGTTCCTGTTGAGACATGCCGCGTTCTTGCCGCCAGTATCGTAATTGAGACATCGTGTATCACCTCACTTTCTAAGTGTAAAGGACTGCTTTACACTCACAGTATATAAAACGTTGCTTTACATTGCAAGAGGTGAATCGTGTTTGATGAAAATATTTTTATGGAGCGTCTGAGCACAGCACGAAAACGGATGAATTTGTCTAAGCGTCAATTGGCTTTTCGCATCCATATTAGTCCGGCGGCGATGGGCCAATTTGAGCGCGGAGTGGCGTTGCCCACCCTGAAAACCCTGGTCTCCTTGGCCGACGCCTTGGGTGTGACTACGGACTGGCTGTTGGGACGAGAAGAATAATGGTCCGGGGTGATGGAATCGAACCACTTGCCGTAAGGCCACGGTGTTACAGACCGCTAGGGCTACCACTGCCCCGAACACCCCGGATAATCGGAAGAATCCCAGCCTAGACACCGCGCCCAGGCTGGGGTATACTAAAGGAAAGAACGAATCGTTGTGGCGTCCTGACTCCATCAGGACGTTTCTTTTTGTGCCCAGCTGCCGTCGCCCGCGTGTTTGGCACACCACGCATCGAGCAGCTCCCGGGGAATCACATGCACTTGCTTGCTCACGCGAATCACCGGAAAGTCGGGATAATGACGTCCCAGTTCGTACACACTGGTGCGTGACATGCCTAAGAGCGTTCCCGCTTCGGTATAAGTGAGATACGGCTTGTCCATTCATTCAGAATCCTTTCCCTTGTCTTACAAGACTTCCGCGTCGTCCGGCATCGTCGGCAAACTATTGGTAATCATTTGGATCGCTGTTTTCAGGATGATGGGACTTTTCAAGAGGCGACTAATCTCGGTGATCGTCGCCAAATTAATGGTGCGCGTCGATCCGCGCTCAATTCGACAGAGCGTGGCCAAATCCATGTGGAGACGTTGTGCTAGCCACAGCGCATTGCGCTGTGACCGTTTTCGCGCGGCACGAATGAGCGTGCCCAATTTGTTTGCGGGATCAAATAAGATGATATTATCGGGTGCCATCGTAAACCTCCTCGTGTAGCAGAGACTGCCAGTATTTAAGACTTTGGTGCGGTATCTTGGGGATAGAGTGGATCAGTGACCGGCTGGGTGGGATCGAGCGGAAAAAGATCATCCACCGTCGTTTCGAGAATGGCTGCCAGTTTGCGTGCCCGGTCTAAGGTCACTGGGATCTTCCCCTGTTCAATGCGGGAATAGCCGCTGCGTTTGAGACCAAGTTGTGCGGCGACGGCTTCTTGGTTCAGGCCGAGCCATTTACGCCGCCGTTGGATCAGCGAGGGCGTCATCCTCCCGCCTCCTTTATTGTGCGGTTGTCGCAGGAACATTGTGTTCCTTGCGCTATCAGTATGGGAGGAACAAGAGATTTTGTCAAGAGTTTTTGCGCTTTTTTTGCACATTATCGAGATCGTGTGAAGCATGGGTT
>JAKAAS010000183.1 GCA_021802225.1 Bacillota bacterium | reverse complement strand
GCCAAGATGGCAGCAAGGTACAGTCTGATTAATCTGAGTGAAGAGTAAATGCGGTGTGATCGCGCCAAACCATTTCGGGTGACGAAAGGTAGGCTCTCTTGGGTAGTACATTGTTCCGCAACGTGATCTTCATAGACGGCAGAGGTCCCACCGACGTTGATGGGCAAGGTGGGTGCCCAGAGTTATCGATTGTCAGGTGCTATTTTATTCCGAATGGGATTAGAGTCGTCTCTTTAATGACACCGTCATCGCGGCGGATCATTTAGGCGGTAAAAAATGCTGCGTGCACCCTTATGCGGGGATCAACTTAGCGCACGATGCTGGCGGTGCCGTTATCGGCTTCAAGCGAGCACAACTTGCCGGATTGACCACGGATGAAGATCGTAGTTAAAATTTTGTCTATCGCCGATGGACACGGGAATGAGTTTTATCCTGCTCTGGGTTTGGTCACGCCACTCATGGCGATGAGTGCGGTATGCGAGGGCCCCGACGACGCGCGAAAAACCAATGCGCCAAGTTTTACGGGCGGGTGCCGTGATAAAGGCGGCAACCACCGACGATTCATGGCACAGTCGGTTTTCCCCCGGGGTTATGCTTGGCCCCTTTGTGCTGCCACCAAGCGTTTTACCGTATCCAACGTGGGTTCCCCCGACACCCCGGCACGGTGCCAGAAGTACGGCTTCCGATAGATTTTCGCCAAATGATCGAAAAATCGGTTGCGCATGCGGCGCGTCGGGTCCAATGTACTATCGCAACGCATTCACCCGTTTTGCTCGCGTATCTTGAGTGCACGATCTTTGACTTTGATCATTATCCATTCAAGGCGATGGCTTACGAAGATACGTTAGCCTATCGAATTACTCGCCCGTTCTTGGACTATCGGCCGCGCATGTTGGCGGGGATCTTACGCGATGATGACTAGGAATAGCCGCTATGCGAGTTGCTCGCTTTGGTTTGTGATAGATGCCTTTTGGATCATTTCGCTATAACGACCGTGTAATCCCATCAACTGGTCGTGGTTGCCACGCTCCACGATTTGGCCATCATGCATCACGTAGATGCAGTCAGCGTAGCGAATTGTGGACAATCGGTGGGCAATCACAATGGTGGTACGGTTGGCGGCAATCTTTACTAGCCCCGCCTGTACCGCCATTTCTGTTACCGCATCAATGTTGGCGGTGGCCTCATCTAAGACTAAGATCTTCGGATTTAACACTACGGTACGGGCGAAAGCCAGGAGTTGGCGCTGACCGGCCGATAAATTAGATCCCCTTGGGGTTAGCCAAGTGTTGTAGCCGTTAGGCAAATTGCGGATGAAGGTATCTGCTCCCGTAGCGACCGCGGCGCCTTCAATTTGCTCCATCGTAACATCGTTGCGAAACAAACGGATATTGTCGGCAATGGTACCAGAATACAAGTGGACTTCTTGTTGTACCACCGCGATTAATCGGTGGAGGTCGGATTGCCTCATTTCTCTAATGTCAACACCGTCCACCTGGATCCTTCCTTCGACGACATCATAAAATCGCCCTAGCAAGCTAATCAGTGTACTTTTACCAGCCCCGGTTTCCCCCGCGATGCCGATAAATTGCCCTGGCTTAACGGAAAAACTAATATTCTGCAGCACGGGTTGAGCCGGATCATAGTGAAATATTACATGTTCGAAAGCTATCGCGCCAGGGCCGATAGGATCGGGATCGATGGGATATTGAGGGTCTGAGAGCGCCGGTGGCGTGGCCAGCACATTGTTGACGCGCTCAGCAGAAATCATGGACGATTGCAAGGTGTTCCAGTTTTGGGTCAGAGAATTTATTGGAGAGAAAAATTGTTGGATATAGGAGATGAAGGCATAAAGCACACCAAGTTGAATAGCGTGGTGCATTACTGCAAGGCCACCAAGCCATGCCACAAAGGCTACCGCCAGGTTCCCCAAGAGATCGAAACTTCTGTTAAACAAGATATCCCACTTGTATTCGGTTATGCTGGCATCTTGATACGGATAATTTAAGTTATTAAAGGCATGGAGTTGTTTTTGTTCTTGATGAAACACTTGCACAACCCGCATTCCGGTAAGGTTTTCGGCAACAAAACCAATCAGTCGGGACAGCCGGGAACGTGTCGTATTGTAACTTTGCCTTAAGTGTGGACGAAAAACTACTGAAATGACAACAATTATGGGTACTACAATAGTCGCCATAAGCCCGAGTTTCCAGTTAAGGATTAACATAGCGCCCATAACCAGTACGATAGTAAGTCCGTCACGAATCACACTTAACAAAAATTGGGTAAAAAATTGACTAATTCGGGTGGTGTCACTAGATACATTGGTCAACAAACGGCCGGTATCATGCGTCTCAAAATATTTCATCGACAAGGACTCAATATGGGTAAACAATTCTATGCGAATTTCCCGGACGATTTTTTGCCCTGCAAATGCCACCAGTCGGGTTTGAAATAGGTTGGCTACCAGACCTATTAAAGTAATCATCAAATATGCGATGCCAATCTCGGCAATGGGTCCCAAATGTGCTTGGTGAACTAAAAGGTAACGGTCAATGGCCACTTTTACCAAATACGGCTGAATTACTTGCGTTAAGTTGTAGATCACTACTAGGCCGATGATTCCGACGAACAGGATTCGGTATGGTTTCGCGTAAATCATCAGCTCTCGAAGTGGGTTGCCGGAGGTCTTAGCCAAGATGAGCACCTCCTTGGGTTTGAATGTGATATAGATGAGAATACAAACCACCGAGACGGGAAAGTAGGTCTTTGGGGGTGCCATATTCAGCCATCATTCCGTCTTCAAGGACCAAGATATGGTCCACATCTCGCAGCGATGATAACCTATGGCTGATAATAATGGTGGTGGTCTGGTTTTTTTGCCGCAGTTCTTGTAAGGCTGCTAAAATCGATGATTCGGTACCACTGTCGACTGCGCTTAGGCTGTCGTCCAAGATCAAAATTTTCGCATCAATCTTCACTAAAGCTCGGGCGATGGCGACTCTCTGGCGTTGACCTCCGGATAAATTGATGCCGCGTTCGCCAACTATGGTGGCAAATCCGCGGGGCATGTTTTGGATGGTAGTGAGGATTCTTGCTTTATGGGCTGCTTCGGTGACCAACGCGGGATTGCTGTCGGTAAGAGGGAAACCGATATTGTCGCCAACGGGAAAAGAAAATAAAAACCCCTCTTGAGGCACATAGGCCACATGATCCCGCAGATCCGCACGACTTAAGTCACGAATGTCAACTCCTCCGATGAATATTGCACCCGGATCGGGATCTAACTCGCGCAAAAGCAAGCTGCACAATGTGGTCTTTCCTGCTCCCGTGTGACCCACTATGCCAAGGGTGGAGCCAGCGGGAATCTTGAGAGTGATATGCTGTAAGGCCGGTTTTGTGGAGTGTGGGTATTTAAAGGTCAAGTCTTGAATGGTCACTGATGGAAAAGATGGCATGGATTGAGGCGATGCGGGGTCGGTGATTTGCGGCTTGGCTTTCAGTAAGGTTTCGATTCTCGATAACGATGCTGAAGAATTTTGAAAAATGTTAATAACGTTCCCAAATTGCATTAAAGGGCGTACTAGCATGCTGAGATACACGGTAAACGCAACGAACGCCCCCAGGGAAATTTTGTGTGTCAGGGTTAATTCTCCGCCAAAGACTAGGGCAATGGCAAAACTGATCCCGGTTAACAACGGAATGAGAGCCTGAAACGTGGTGTTGAGACGCACCAGATCCATGGACCGATCATATATCAGATCTGTCTTACGGGTGAATCGTTGGGTTTCGATGGGTTCATTGGCGGTGGATTTTATCAGCCGGATACTCTGCAAACTTTCTTCTGCCAGATCGGACATCTCGGAAAGGGCCTCCTGCACTAGTCGTGATTGGCGCCGTATCTTTGGCCCAATGCGAACAACTACCACGGGAATCAACAATAGGGGAATTAAGCTCGCGGCTGTTAATATCCAGTTAATTTTGGTTACCGTCATTGCTAAGGTGGCGAGAAACAAAAATGCCGCTTGTAGTATTTGGCTAATGCCTCCCGCCATCGCTTGTCGTACTGTGGGAACGTCGTTCAAGACGTGGGACAGCAAATCTCCTACCGTATGTTTTTGGAAATATTGGACTTCCAATAACTCCCAATGTGAGAACAGGCGCTGACGGAGGTGGGCTTCGAAAATGCGAGCCAGCTTTCCCACGGTAAATTGTCCCAATCCAAACAGCAAGACATAGCCGATCGATACAACCGCTAATTCACCTGCATAATGCTGAATTAACCGAACCGTGATTCCTAAACGAAATTGATTGATCAAATTGCCGATGATATTGGGAATTTGAACCTGAATGATTTTCGATATTCCCACCGCTACGACAGCCACAACATAATCCCAGCGATATTTCTTGAAAAAATCTGTCACTAATGGTTGTTTCCACACGGCGAAGCACCTCGTTTTCCCACTCCAGGCAAAAACCCCAATCTCGTTACGGTGTGGCCATAAACTTTATTATACCTGGATTTAAAGTGCGATTCTTGCACGACCGAATTTTTTGGTGATATCACGTGTAAGGGCCGTGGGTCTCCACGTTATGGAGGTTCACGGCCCCAGTCGGGGGTGACGTTAATCGCCTGTATGTGGTTCCGAGATTGACACATCAGAATGCCAGTTAACCCATTCGATGGCGTCTGAAATCTTGTCCGCCCAGGCCAAAAGGAAGTGGGCATGCTGCCGTGCACTGGTAATGGAGACCTGTCTAACGGGTGGTTTTTCGGGTGCCCCCATCCAATGCCGACCAGTTGGCGCGACTCCCTCTTTGGCAATGCTCTCCCATTGGTTAGCTAGCTGTCTTAAAGCTTCCGCCTTTAATCGTGCTTGGTACAATGACAGTTCTTCACCGTCAACCGTCACTTTAGTCGCAATATTAGCGGCCATTAGGTTTTGTTTTTGTTGCAATAATACACTTAGATCATTAAGCAACGCCTGATTGCGTTCTTGGTCATCAAATCGAGGTGCTTCCACACCGTCGGGGACAACCGCATCGCGGTGCAACTCTTCGACTAATTGAGTGCGATACTTTTCTTGGCGTGCAATGATGCGTCGCAAGTGACCAATAGTCATAGCTCACGCTCCTCGGGAAAGGATCCGGGAAAATGCCGGAATATGTGACGGGAAAGGGGAAAGGGCAACAGATGAAAAAAGTCTTTTCGGCCCTTACGGG
>JAKAAS010000182.1 GCA_021802225.1 Bacillota bacterium | reverse complement strand
TTGTGCGTATTGAGGAATCGGACATGTATCTGGACCCGGATCCAGACACCTTCGCGGTGTTTCCCTGGACTCCCAAGGAAGCTCTGTCAGCCCGGCTGATGTGTGATATTAAAAATCCTGATGGCTCAGCGTTTGCCGGAGATCCGCGCACGACGCTGAAGAGAGTGATCCGTGAAGCCGAAGAAATGGGCTACCGGATCACTGTGGGCCCAGAACCTGAATTCTTCCTATTCCAGCGTGATGCGGACGGCAAAGCCACAACCCATACGGTCGACCAGGCGGGCTATTTTGACCTGTCCCCCGTCGACCTGGGAGAGGATATCCGGCGGGAAATTGTGTTGGCGCTGGAACAAATGGGTATTCTCATTGAGGCTACCCACCACGAGGTCTCGCCGGGCCAGCACGAAATTGACCTGCACTACGATGATGCTCTAACGACTGCAGATAACATTGTGACTTTCCGGTTTGTGGCCCGAACAGTCGCCTTGCAGCATAACTTCCATGCCACCTTCATGCCCAAGCCGCTGCAGGGAGTCAATGGCTCCGGCCTCCACTTTCACCAGGCCCTCTTCCATGACGGGGTCAATGCCTTTCAAGACCCCAAACATCCCGAGGGAATCAGCAAAATCGGCCTGCGCTATATCGCCGGGTTAATTGACCACGCCAAGGCATTTACAGCAGTCACCAACCCCTTGGTCAACTCCTACAAAAGACTGGTTCCCGGATTCGAAGCCCCCGTCTACATCGCTTGGTCCATGGGCAACCGCAGTCCCATGATCCGGGTCCCGCAGGCCCGGGGAGCCGCGACCCGCATCGAGCTGCGTTCCCCCGACCCTTCGGGGAATCCTTATCTGGCGCTAGCGGCGACCATTAAGGCTGGGCTTGACGGCATCCGGAGAAAACTGGAGGCTCCGGCCCCCGTGACACGGAACATTTACCGCATGAATGATTTTGAGCGCAAGGAATACGGCATTCAGAATCTGCCGGAAGATCTGGCCGAAGCTCTGGACTATTTTGAAAAGGACGGGGTAATGCGCGAGGCTCTCGGTGAGCACATCTTCTCGCGGTTTCTTGAAGCCAAGCGCATTGAGTGGGAAGTTTACCGGCAGCAAGTCCACGACTGGGAAGTGGACCAGTATCTCACGGTGTATTAAAGTCGAAGCGGTCCCATCACCGCTGGAAAAGGTCCGATCTGATCTGCAGTGTCAGGCCGGCCCTTTTTCAGTTTTCAGCCGCGGCCAGCGCTTTAGGTCTTGTCGGCAGCGCTTTCCCGGGATGAAGGCTGGCGGTGGGCGCGCTGGCGGATCAAGTCAATTTCCGTGGAGTCGATCGCCCGTTCAAAACGCCGGAATCCCGCGAGCTGAAATCCGTGGTCCTGTCCCAACCGGTGAATTTCCGACACTTTGGGCACCTCGATATCGGCGCCTAGAGTGAAATTCTCAAAACGCGAGGAAAGCGCCAGGATCATTGTTTCCGCCATGCATGCTTCCACCATTTTCGGAGGAAATCCAAAGTTGAATCCCATGTCCGCCTGACTGCCCGGCACTTCTATCACCCCGCCATCGAGCACCAGAACGTCAGGGCGGGACTGGGTCACCACCGAGGAAATATTGCGGGGCCGGGCCACATCGGTAATCACCGCGCCCGCTTTCAGGTCCTGCGGCTCAATAATGGCTCCTGGGGCCGACGAGACGGCCACAACAATGTCTGCGTCGCGCACGGCGGTGCGGGCATCTGTGGAAATATCCACCGACAGGTGCGGGAAGCGCTGGGCCAGTTCTGCCGCAAGCAGCGTCAGTGCGTCGGCGTGGCGCGCCACAATGCGCAAATAGCGAATGGACGGGGCCATCACAAAGCACGTAGCCCGCCCTATTGACCCGGTCGCCCCAAGCACAGTGACCTCGGCAGAATCCAGCGTGATTCCCATGCGCCCGGCTGCCGCCAGCGTTCCTTCCACCGCGGTCGCCGTTGTATAGGAATTGCCCGTAGTCACGGGAATATGAAGGCGCTGGGCCAGGGTCACCCCACGGTCCCCGGCAATTTTGGTAAACGCCCCAAGTCCCAGAATTTCTGCACCCAAATCCTCAGCCATCTTCCCGGCCCGTTCCAGCTTCTTCAGCACCCAGTCATAGGGGGAATTCATAATCACCTGAGGCGTGAGGGGCAGGCCAATCAGCCATCCTTCCAGATCCTCCCCGGTTAGAGAATGAACCCCCGTCACATGCCCCGCCACCACGGGGTGGACGTGCTTGAAGGCCGACTCCACCACCGATTGGGGCAGATATCTGGTAAATGCGTACTTCCTGGCAAAGTCATCAAACCTCAGCGGGTGAAGAACAAATGCAAAGCGCCGCAACGGCCCACCTCCTGTGCACAAATATGTGCACATTCTACCATACTGGGCCACAAACCAAAACCACCCGAGCCTGGTCAGGACAGTGGCGCTGCCACAGCCTAAAACGCCCGGCCTGATTTCACCAGCGTATAAGAACGAGGCACGAGGCGTGGGCCTACCCGCGCCTCGTTCTCTGCCCCGCTTCGCCGCCAATCCGCCACACAGGGGATTTCAGTTGCTCCGGTCCGTCTCCTGGCGATATTCTGCTGCGGGAATCGAACCCATCTTGCCTGCCTGGTAGTCATCAAAAGCCTGAACGATATCAGCATGGGTATTCATCACAAAGGGACCATAGGACGCTATCGGCTCGCGAATGGGCTGGCCTCCCAGCAGCAAAATCTCCAGCCGCTTGGTCGGTTCCGGCTGGATGGGCGCAGCCACGACAGTCAGCGCATTGCCAGGACCAAATTTTACTCCATGGCCTTCGCGAACCAGCACGCCGGCTGGCCCTACACTCCCGGACCCGCTCAGCACATAGGCCAATGCGTTGAATTCCTCCGGCCACGGCAGCTGGAGCCTTGCCCCAGGCTCCAAGCTGGCGTGGATAAACGTAATAGGCGTCCACGTAGCGCCCGCCCCTTTATGTTCCCCTAATGAGCCAGCAATGAGACGAATGAGAGTGTCGCCACGTTCAGACACCACAATGGGAATGTGTTCCGATTCGAGACTCTGGTAGCGCGGCGGGGTCCACTTAAGCCGCTGGGGTAAATTGACCCAAAGTTGTATGCCGTGAAACAAACCGCCTTTTTCCACAAACTTTTCCGGAGGCATTTCGTCGTGGAGAATGCCGGCCCCTGCCGTCATCCACTGCGTGGACCCATCTGTGATGAGCCCGCCCCCACCCTGGGAGTCATGATGAGCCATTGCCCCGTCGATGATGTACGTCACAGTTTCGAATCCCCGGTGCGGGTGCCACGGAGCCCCTTTGGCTTCACCCGGCGCATAGTCAACCGCGCCCAAATGATCCAGCAACAGAAATGGGTCGGCCTGCCGGAATCCGAGCGTTTGGGAGGGCCAGGGGCGGCGGACAGGGAATCCCGCCCCTTCAAGTAGAGAGGGAGCCGTCGACACCAGCTCGACGGAACGGTCTCTAACATTTTGCCGAGGTTCCTTGATGCGGGGTAAATCAGTCCATATTTCCGGGGTGACTGCTGGCATATGTGAATTCCTCCTTTTTCCTGTGTCGCGTCGTGCCGCAGTTCTCACGGTAGCCGGCCACACCCGCTATCGCATCTTTGATGAAAATGGCTGAGAAAATTTTCCACTTCCCAATCCTTAAGAACTAGGCTTGCCCCGAAGGCCCTTTTCTAACCAGAACTGCTACTTCTATTTATATATGCTCTCTCACTTCCTTTTTGTCAACTGCTTACTTATAATAAGTTTATAGCTCGAGGAGGCCCTTATGGAAAACAGTGAGTTGTGTCCAAAATTTGAAGCAGCCGTCTCCTTGCTGAGCAAGCGCTGGGTCGGCCTTATTTGGGAAGTGCTGCTGGCGGGCCCTTGCCGGTTCTCACAAATTCAGACCCGGGTCCCCGCGATGAGCGACCGCATGCTGGCATTGCGGTTGAAGGAGATGGAACGCGCCGGCATTGTGTCGCGCAGCGTCATGGCTACCGCGCCCGTGCAGGTGGTGTATCAGCTCACGCCCAAGGGCCAGGATTTTGAGACAGTCCTCACCGCCATCCACCGCTGGGCCGACCAGTGGCCCCTTCTCACGGCCCCTGAAGGCACCGATCCGTGTCCATTGACTCCCGACTCCAAGACCACGAATGACAGCATCTAAGGCAATAGGGCCCTGCTGACGGGTTGTGTATGGCAAGACGGCAATAACTGTTCCGCCTTTTGCTGGAAGTCTGATCTGTTATCGAAATCCCGCAGTATACTTTGGCATTTGTCCCAAATTCTAGAATCGCCTGGGTCGGCACTGCTTTGGACTCAGAAAAGAATCGGGCATTGGCTGCAATGGTGTCAGGAGACAGGCCAAGGTCATTATTTTAATGGCTTTTGGACGGAACAAGGCCCATTCCGTCAAGTGCGCGTTGTGGGGGAAGTTTCGACTCGCGTTCCAGCCAGTTTTCTGCAGATGCATCCGACCGTCACGTTTGTTGGGGACACTGAGAAACTATTGAATTGAGGAGCGAAACATTTTTCCAGTTATCGCGGAGTTAGTGAAACTGGGACAAGCGCAAATGCGGTGAGTCGAGGCGCGACTGAAGCACGGGGGGACGGCGGCGACCACCCTGAATAGCCGGATAGACAAAGGACGGGGTTTGGCCATCCCACCAGCCTTTGCCATAGCGGTGCGTCACCCCACTAGTGCGGGTATCGTGGCGGAAGATAGGCCAGACCCCATGAGGCCCCGTCTCTGCGCACCTTCTCACCCACCGGCCTGTGGAATGTGCAGAGCTCTATCCCGTCTACCGCCACTGTGGCGTGACCGAGCGTCGGTGATCTTGGGGTTTGTGTAGCAATGGAACGAAAACTGCAATAGGATTTACGATTTACCGAGTAGGTCGGAAAGTGAGGGGACGGAGACGCCCTTGCGCAACCGATTCCGGCACATCAAAGGAGTAATGTCCGAGCATGGTAATGTGGTCATGTCCTAAGGGCGACAATCTCGCCATGTCAGCCTCGTTGATGGCCACCCCGCTTTCTCCCAACGCCTCCAATGCCACGCCCATATAGCGGGTGTTCCACAAGATAATCGCATTCACCACGAGTCCCAGCGCATGGAGTTGGTCTTCTTGGCCCTCGCGGTACGCTTGATGCAATTCGCCCCGTTTGCCGTAGAACACCGCACGCGCGAGGCTATGACGCGCCTCGCCACGAT
>JAKAAS010000181.1 GCA_021802225.1 Bacillota bacterium | reverse complement strand
CCTTTTTTGTGAAAGTAACCTAGTACAGGCACCTTGATGAAATCCAGCAAAAACATGTAGATAAGGGTAAAGAGCAACAGCCAGCCCACGTCTGCAAGGCTCACCGGATGCATGAGCCATCCCAAAGTGGCTAAAGCGGAGACCACGACGATATCGCCCAGCGCCGCCAGAGACAGAAACCGGCCGGGGCGGGATGACCAGAACCATGACCGTTCCCGGACGACGAACACGTTGCCCAAACCCGAAAACACCAGTCCCAGAAAGTCCATTGTCTGAATGGTGGCCAGGGACCAGTGAAAACCGTAATGGCCTACCAAGAACACCGCAAAAATGTAGACAAGCCAAGCCACGGCGATAAGGAGCGCGGTGCCAATCAAAGACGGCAATTCCCAGTGGTCGGGTTCCGGCGAGTATCGCACATTATCTCCCGCCAGCGACATTGTGACAAAGTCGTTGGCAAATAGCAGCAGCAAGACCAAAAGCGGCGTGACTACGAACTGGCCAAAGAGCAGCAGACCGAGGCTCAGAAACATGGCTACTTGAAAAGTCTTGACGATTTTGTTGAGTGTGTAGGTCAGCATGCGCTGGTAGACCAACCGTCCGGTCTTAACCGCAGTCACTACATCGGCCAGCCCCGGTCGGGTCAGCACCAAGCTTGCCGCGGCCTTGGCAACGTCCATGGCGCTCGACACGGCGATGCCTACCTCCGCTTGTTTTAGGGCAGGCGCGTCATTGACCCCATCCCCGGTCATGCCGGTAATGCGGTGTTGCTTTTGCAGCCGCTGAACAATGTGAAATTTGTCTTCAGGGAAAACTCCTGCGAACACGCCGCAGTCCTTGCCGGATTCTTGAATGGCGGATTGCTCGCAGACAGGCCCGGCAATCCCCAGTTGGGCAGCGACAGCTTGAGCCGTTGGCACGCTGTCCCCTGTCACCATCCGGACGCGGATTCCCAGCGCAGTCAAGTCGGCCACGGCTTTGGCCGCATCGGGCCTGGGAGGGTCGGAGAGAGCAACGAGTCCGAGAAACTTCAGGGCACTTTCGGGACCTGCGACTACGCCTAAAATTCTTGCGCCAGTTGCTGAAAGAGCCTCGGCATCGGCTTCCCACCCGGAATATCCTGAAAGCTCTGCCATTGTCTGCGGGGCACCTTTGATGGCCTTCCAGGGGGTGCCGTGTTGAATGAAGGTTGCTTCGGAGCGCTTGGTGGCAGGATCAAACGGAACAAAGGCGGAGCGTGCAGGCAATGTGACGTTTTGCGCCTGCACGGCCTGTAAGATTGCCAGGTCGAGAGGGTCTTGGGTGGCAGTGTCGCATGCCAGGCCAGCCATCTGCAGGAGATCTTCCTGTGCCGTGCCGGGGGCGGGACGCGTCCCGGTGAGCGTCAACTGATTCAAGGTGAGGGTTCCTGTTTTATCCGTACACAGTTCATCCATTGACGAGGCTTCTTCAATCGCGGCCAACCGTGTCACGAGGACGCCGTGGTGAGCCAGATCCAAGGAGGCGACCGCCGTGGCCAGGGTAAAGGTGGCGGGCAGGGCGACGGGGACCGAGGCTACCAGCAAAATCAGCGCAAATGGCAGAATGTCACTCAGGCCGATGCCGTGAACCGTCGCGTAAATCAAGATGCCGACGACGAGGATCCCATCCAAGAGAACCAGGTAGCGCACAATGCCCATGACGAGATCCTCAAGATGGCTGCGCGACCCAGCGCCCCGCACGAGTTCTGCGGTTTTGCCAAAGTAACTGCGGGACCCAGTAGCCTTGACTACCCCGCTGGCTTCGCCCCGGCGCAGCACGGAGCCGGAATAGACGAGGCCTCCGGCTTTCCGTTCTACCGGAGCCGCCTCCCCGGTTAGCGAGGATTGGTCGATAAGCACTTCCCCGTCGTCCAAGACCGTATCGGCGGGAGCGAAATCGCCCATGCGCAAGTGAATGTAGTCGCCGGGCACCAGTTCACTGGCGGAGACCTCTTTCCATTCACCATCCCGCAGCACTCGGGCATTGATTTTGAGGCGTGTGCGCAAGAGATCCAGGGCGCTCTGGGCCCGCCGTTCCTGCGTGAAACCCAAAATTGCGTTGAACACCAGCAGAAACGCGATAATGATGGCTTCCGGCGTCTTGCGCAGCACCCATTCGAGGATGAAGGTGACTTCCAGCATCCAAGGCACAGCGCCCCAAAACTTTGACAGAAACAGGCGGATGGGGTGGGGCTTGTCTTCTTGGACCTGGTTGGGCCCGTATTGCGTGAGGAGGGCCTGCGCTTCAGCCGTGGTCAGACCCGGAGTATGTTTTTCCATAACGTATCCTTTGCTTTGACAAATTTGCCGACACGACGTCATTACCCAAGCGATTCTCATGATGAGGATTGACAGGAGCTCTGTCTACGCCCAAATGGGCCACGTTTTGGGTCTTAACGGGCAGTGGATCACCGCGGATTTGCGATTGCAAAGGGATGGAGGGGCCTAATGATTGGGGCTAGAACCTTCGGGGCCGGAAGATGGTGCGGGCCGGTGGCCGAGGGCGGAACGCGCGGGCGGCTTTACGCGCGAACCTTTTTCATGTACCCTAGGCGGAGGTTGGCGGGGTTTGTGGGCAGGTTCGAATATCTTATTGAATGGAGTGGTCGTCATGGTTTTGCCGTTAGCCGATCCTGTTAATTTGGATGACGCTGAATCGCAAATGCGTGTGTGGGTGGAGCAGGAGTTTTTCGCGAGCCCTTTTTTTGTTTCCCTGCAAGCGGGCGGGTACAGTCCGGCCCAGATCAGACACTTTGCCATCCAATACGGCTATTACAGCCGAAATTTTCCGCGGGTGCTGGGTGCTGCCATTTCTGCCATGGCTCCCGCCGGAGTGTGGTGGATCCCCTTGGCGGATAACTTGTGGGACGAAGCAGGACGGGGAATTCCGGGAAAATCCCATGAAGAGCTGTATAAGACCTTTTTGTTCTCGACCGATCCTCAATTGACGCTTGACGCCCAGGGCCTGCCGCCTGAGCCCATGTCCCCTGTGGTGCGACAGGCTACTGAGTCGTTTATTGAGTTTTTCCGAGCAGCTACGCCCTTGCAGGCCATGGCGGCCGTGGGGTTAGGGTCCGAGTTTTTTGCCGGCGAAGTGATGGGACGCATTGCGCGGTACTTGGAGCACCCCGCGTTTAACAGGGGGAATCTCCTTGATCTGACGTTTTGGAAAGTTCACGCCGAAACCGATGAACCGCGGCACTATCAGTTGTGCCGCAGTATCCTTCAGGAGTTCCGCGCGCCGGGGGAACCCCGCATGATGCTGGAGATAGGCAAGAATATCGCTGCGTCTGAGTTGGCCATGTATACAGGACTGCATCAGGAAATGGAGACGATCCGTTCTTTGTAGACAGTCCACGCCTGTTGGTTCCGGCTGCTATGAGAGGATGATGTCAGGCTCAAGACTCTGCGGGAGAATCAGCTTTTGGTGCAAGCGGCACCGCCCATGCGTTCTTTAACAGAAATGCAATGATGCCAAGCACGACACATGCCGCCCCGCCGAATTCTACCGTGCCCGCTGGCCCTATCACTCCGACAAGCAGTCCGCCCAGAGCTTGCCCGACCGGCAGGCCAAGACCCGTCAGGCCGTTGATGGTGCCAAATACTTTGCCGCGCATGAAATCCGGGACCAGCTTCTGGCGCCATAAAGAGAAGAGGATCATATAGGGTGCGTAGGCAAGCCCGCCCAGAGCCAGCAGGCTTGCAGCAATCCAGGCATGACTCGTCAGTCCGACTGCTCCGCTGAACAGCCCCCAGAGAATAATAATGGCGGAAACAACCTCTCTTAGGGGCCATAAGGGATGCCACCGCCCCCACAGCAGCGTTCCCAGGATGGCGCCGGCGGCAAAGCCTGACCACAGCAACCCTAGAGTTTCCGGCCCTTGGTGGAATACTTGTTTGACCATGACTGGCAGCGCGGGTTCCAAAGGGCCGTAGGTTAAACTAAACATGAGGGTTACCACGACCAGGGTGAGCAGCAGAGGCGTCTGCCCAATAAATTTCCACCCGTGGAGCAAGTCGTGCTTGAACGACGCTGGGGTATGGAGCGGCTCGTCGCCAGAAAACGAAGCCGTTGGGATTAAGGTGAGAGTGGCAAAGTAAACAGCGAAGCATGCGGCCGTGATCATCAGTGTGGCTCCCACCCCAATGCCTGCGACGAGCACGCCCCCCAGGGCTGGTCCTAGCAACGTGACCATATTCATATTCAATTGCATCACGGTATTGGCGCTCTCCCACTGGTCATGGGCAACAACGTTAGGCAGGATGATCATACGCCCGATATATGCTAGCGGCGAGAGGGCGCCAGCTGCCGCCACCAACATGAGGAGCAGGACAAAGGGCAGCCGATGCAGCATAAAGAGAGTGGCTAGGGTGGCAAAGATCAGACCTTGGACGATGTTGTCGCCATTCAGCAGGAATTTTCTCGGCCACCTGTCCAGAAGTATTCCGACAAGCGGGCTGGCAAGCATATCCCCCGTTGCATAGACCGCCAGCACCACGCCAATCTTGGCGGCAGATCCTGTGGTGTCCAAGACGAGCCAAGTGAGGGACAGTACTCCGAACTGCACACCCAAGCGAACCATGAGGGTTCCAATCCATAGAGCCCGGAATGGTTGGTTCTGATACAGCGTGCGGTAGGTGGCCATAATTCCTCTCTTTCGTTCGTGAGACCGCCGGCTGGCGGCAAAGCATTCACCTATCATAGCCAGCTTCGCGGCTGTCCACAAGAGGGCCCCGCACCGTTCACGTTGACCGGCCGATCTCAATTGCCGTAGGGATTTGAGATCGGTCTCCGCAAACAGGCCTTGACAACACTCAACACTCCACGTGGTCATAAAAAGAAGAAAAGAGTCTCCATGCAGCGGCTGCTCTCTGGGGAGATGTGTGACCGTGCCCATCTCGGACAGTCCGACCATCTCTCAGTGGTATGGTATTATATGGAATGGGTAATTGCTATAAAATTAATGGCCGCCTACGTTTGATGACTTTATCCAAATGGCGGGAGACAACGTGCGGAATTGAAAAACTCCTGTGCGGGTCCCCGTCGTGTTTTACCTATGAACCGGATAATTCTAATTAGAAGAGAATTGATAAATGGGTACGCCAGTGCATACAGTGTCTTCTGCTTCACCTGGCTTGACCCGGCAACTCACGTGGTGGGTTTTGCTGCTGCCGGGGATTGCTGCGGTAGGAATTGTGCGGGAAACT
>JAKAAS010000180.1 GCA_021802225.1 Bacillota bacterium | reverse complement strand
TATGGATGGGCGACATGATGGCGGGGGGCATGATCCTTGGATCCGGCGGTGTGGCGCTGCTATTGGCGGCAATTGACAGCGGCAGCGTCTATCCCGTGCTGGGCGTGAGCCGCATTCGGCTGATTAGCGCATTCACCGAACCTCTGGCCCTGGTGTTGGTCTTTATTGCCGCGCAAACTGCAGGCGCCACCATTCCCTTTGTGGTGAACCAGGCGCTGTCTTCTCCCCGCTGGGTGCTGAGCCCCGCTCATATTCTTGTCGTGGTGGGGTGGTTCTTGCTTTTGATTGCGGAAACCGGACATATTCCGGTCGACAATCCGTCGACCGCCCAGGAACTGTCTATGATCGATCCGGGCCGCACGTTTGAATCCAGCGGCGCGGATTTGGCTCTTTACGAATGGGGCGGGTGGATGAAGTTCATGGTGCTGACGATTATCTTGGTAAATGTCCTGGTGACGCCTTTTGGGCTCTCGGCTTCTTTGCACCTGGGGGCCCTTGTCGGAGCACTCCTCTGGGTAATGGTCAAACTGACGGTGACGGGTTTTGTCTTGATGACGATTGAGGTCAGTTTCGCCAAACTGCGGCTGATCCGCAATGTCGATTTTATCACGGCGGCCATTGTTCTCGCCGTTCTCGGGGCCGTGAGCGCAGTGTGGGGCCTTTAGGGCCGCTAAGACGAAGGAGGAGAATCGGCAGGATGTCTATGACGATCTGGCTGCGGCTGATGGCGTCTTTCATTTGGATTTTTACGGCAGGGTCGCTGCTGGTTAAAAATAACCGGTCGGCACGCATCCTTTACCGCCTGGATGTGCTGGCGCAAACGGGCCTGATTGCGGCACTGGCCGTACTGGCCAGCAATAGCGGGCTGTGGGTTTCCGCCGCACTGGTCTTAGTTGTTAAAGGTGCCGGCGTGCCCGGGGTGATGCGCCGGGGATCCTATGCGGTAGAGAGAGATTATAGCGCGCAGGGGAAGTTTGGCATGTCCTTTGTGTTGGCCTTGACCGTGGCCCTGACGGTCATGGGGTTTTATCTGGGCCAGCAACTGAATGTCGCGCATCCCGTCACCATCGGAATTTTGTGGGCGGCCTGGCTGGTAGGGTTTTTGCATCTGACTTTGCGCTATGAGATCTGGAGTGAGGCCTGGGCTCTGCTGAACTTTGAGATCATCACCAGTGCTCTGGCGGTTCTGCTCCTGACGCAGTTTCCCTTGGTGTCGGATATCCTGACCGATGGGGTCGCGGTGGCCATGGCGCTTTTGCTCAGCGTGTTTATGGCGCTTATGCGGACCCAATATGGATCGTCTGACGTCAGAAAGGCAGGCGAACTGCAGGGATGATGATCTGGCTGAATATCTGGCCCGTGGCAATTTTGGCTGTGGCCATTGGCTGTGCTGTGCCCATGCCGGTGCGTTGGCTGCCGCGGTTTACGGCTCTCGTTGCTGTCCTGTTGCTGGCTTCTTTATTTATGCCGCTGTTGGGGCTATTTCACCCGGCGGATGCCTTGGCGCTGTGGTTTAATATCACCGCGACGGTGTTCGGCGCCTTCGCGCTCTGGTTTTCTGGACCCTATATCCTGGCGGAAAGCCGGCTGCATGCATGGCCAGACTCCCGGGTCAAAGGATACTATCTGGGCCTGTATACCTTTGTCGGGTCGCTGATGGCGATGGCTCTGGTAGCGAACTACTTGCTGCTGTGGGTCTCCCTGGAAATTGCGACCTTATCTTCCGTCTATCTGGTTGAAACATCAGGGACCCGCACATCCCTGGAAGCGGCGTGGAAATATCTCGTGATTACGGAGACGGGCGGCCTGGCGGGTCTGGTGGGCACGGTGCTCCTGCTCTTGGGAGTCGGGCGCAACCTGACGGCATGGTCGCTGACACCGGCCGTGGTTTCCCACCCGCTGAGCGTCACCGCAGTCGTGGCGGGGATGCTTCTGGCCACCGTCGGCTACGGCACCAAAGCTGGGCTCGCCCCGTTCCACACCTGGTTGCCGGATGCCCACAGTGAGGCGCCGGCACCCGTTTCCGCTCTGCTGTCCGGGGTCAAGCTGGCGGGGGCTGTCCTCATCATGGACCGGTTGTTTATGCTGACGGTTCCGGTTGTGTCCCGGGTGTGGGGGCAGGATATTTTGATTACTCTGGGGCTGCTGTCCTTGGCGGTGGCGGCCAGCTTTGTGGCATTTCAGCGGGAATTGAAGAGGCTCTGGGCTTATTCCAGCATTGAACACATTGGGCTCATTGCGCTGGGATTGGGGTTTGGGGGGCTGGCGGTATTGGGGGCGCTGCTGCACATTTGGACCCACGGCATCAACAAGACCCTCCTGTTCTATAATGCGGGCACGGTCCGCGTGCTGCATCGCCAATCGGCTCTGCCCGGCAGCTCTGGTCTGTTGGAAAGCACCCCCTACACGGGGGGATTGCTGGCCCTGGGAGCAACGGGGATCGTGGGTCTTCCCCCTTTTGCTCCCTTTTGGAGTGAACTGCTGATCCTGGTCGGCGGGGTGACCCAGCATCACACGGTAGCGGTCGTGCTGGCCATGGTGCTCCTGCTGGCCATTTTCGGAGGGATTACCCAGCGCATGCCGCAATGGCTCTTTACCCCAGGGCGTTCAGGGAAACGCCGCGTAACAGAAGCGTGGCCCCTCATCCTCCCCACGATGACTTTGGGGGTGCTGCTGGTGGTGGGAGGGCTGGCGCTGCCAGCCCTGGTTCCCCAGACATTTCACCAGGCGGCGGTGATATTGGGTCTGGCCAGATCATTCAGCCACTAGGAGGCACGGACGCATGGAAATGATTTGGGCTGCCGGTCAGGGGCAGCAGTGGATGGATCACATTCTCCAAGAGCGCCGCCGCGGCTGCCGGCTGCTTGTGCTGGCGCAAGATCCCGCGGGCACCGTGTGGGGTGTGGGGCGCGACCTTGGGACGACAGAAGACGCCTGGTGGGGAATCGACCCGGAAGGCGGGGTGGTCCGGCCGTCCAGCGCTGGCGTTGGCGAGTGGATCCACCAGCAGGAAGAGCTGGCGCACCAGTCTGTCCCGGTCCGGTGGGACCCGCCTGAGCACCCGCGGCGCACCGCCCGTGGCAAGGGAATCTTCCGGTACCCGCTGGGACCGGTTCACGCCGACGTTTCGGAGAGTTTGCGTTACGATTTGTCGGTGATGGGCGACGAAATTGTCTATCTGGCTCTGCGCCACGGCTATAAGCCCCGGCACATTGCCGCGCTATGCGCAAGCAAACCTGTGGACGACGCTCTCGCGCTGGTGGAGCGGACGACGGCCACCTCGTCATTTTCTCACCAGTGGGCTTTCGCCATGGCAGTCGAGCAAGCGCGCGGCCAGCGCGCGCCGGAAGCAGTGCGCGTATACCGGTCCGTGGCCCAGGAAATGGAGCGGCTGGCCTCCCATCTGGGAGATCTAGCCACACTGGCCTCATCGACGGGATTGCCGGTGGCGCAAATGGACTACCTTCACCTGAAAGAAACCATTCTGCGCTGGAATTTCCGGCTGTTTCATGACCGCTACTTGCGGGGAGCCTTGATCCGGGGAGCTTTGGATCCCGCGGCCGATGCGGTTGCGGGCGCCTTAATCGCGGTGGGCGAGCAGGCTCGGTCCATCACCCGGGAGTTGCTGCACACCCCATCATTTCTCGACCGGCTGGTGGGCGCAGGAAAAATTCCGGCGGGGACGCTGGATTTCGTCCGTCCAGTCGGGCCCGTGGGCCGCAGTGCCGGGCTTGGTGATGACGTGCGCGCCCTGTGGGATTACGGTGTCTATGATGCGGTGTCGTTTGCTGTGCCCCAGTGGCCCAATGCGGATGCTTATTCGCGGTTTATGGTGAGAACGGAGGAGGTGTCCTCCAGTGTCAATATCATCCGCCGGCTGCTCCCGGTGGCGCCGCGCACGCCCCCTATCTGGCCGGCTGCGGAATTTTCCGGCCCGGGGCGCGGCATCGGCGTGGTGGAGGCGCCCCGGGGTCTGTTGGCGTATGCGGTCTGGCTGACCTCTGATGGCCGCCAGATTGAGAAACTGGCGGTGGCCACGCCATCGGCCCGCAACTGGCACGTCGTGCCTCCAGCGGTGGCCAATAATAATATTCTTCAAGATTTCCCCATTATCGATGCCAGCTTTCTGCTGAGTGTCGCCGGCTGGGACCAATAGCACAGGAGGCAAGCGAGATGTTTTATTGGCGGTGGCTGCGTAATCTGGCTGAGGGCTCCAAAACGACGGGGTATCCATTTTCTGAGGATCCGGCGGTCGTGTCGCGGGGCGGGAGCGCGGTGGTGCATGAACCGCTAGCGGCGGCGGGACCGATCCGGCGCGCCATGGCGATCCGGCACATCGACGGCGGGTCGTGCAATGGCTGTGAATCCGAGCTGCAGATGTTGAGCAGCCCGGACTATGACTTTTCCCGGGTGGGGTTTTCTTACACGCCGTCTCCCCGCCATGCCGATATTCTCGTGGTGACCGGGGTGATTACCCAGAACATGGCAGACATTATTGCGGACGTCTTTGAGGGGATGCCCCGTCCTAAGCGTGTCGTCGCGCTGGGACAGTGCGCGTTGAGCGGGCATGTGTTCCGCGCAGCTCCCGGAGTTCTAGGGTCTTTGGAAGGGATTGTGCCGGTGACGGTGGAGATTGCGGGATGCCCGCCTACCCCGGGGGATATTCTCAAGGGGCTGCTGCTCGCTGTGGATGCGGCGCCAGCCCTGCGAAAGGAGGGAGCCGTGTGAACGCTGGTCTATGGGCCCAGTTGTGGATCGGGGTGGCGTTGGCCGGTCCCCTTGTGGCCGGACTGCTGGGCTGGGTGGGATCCCGGGTCCAGCGCGAATTTCTGCGCGGGGTATTGGTGTTGGGCACCCTGGCGCTGTTTTGGATGGGCGGGCAAATTCTGTCGGGCCACATGACGGCGGGGGCTCTCACGCTGCCGGCGCCCTTTCCGCGCCTCGTTTTCGCCCCGCTGCCCCTGGCGGGATTGTGGAGCAGTCTGAGCGGCCTGCTGCTGCTGGCTACGGGCTTGCTCATCTGGCGGCACGAGCGGGCCGCGAATCTTTTATGGGCGCTGGTGCCCATGGCTGCCAGCATCGGATTGTTCTTGCTGGCTGGCGATGGGCTGACCCTTCTGCTGGGGCTGGAGGCGGTTTCTCTCACCTCGTACCTTGGTCTTATCAGCAGCCGGCGGTCCCGCAAGATCTGGAACGCCGGCTGGGTCCTCCTCATTCTGTCGGAAATGGGTGGGCTGCTTC
>JAKAAS010000179.1 GCA_021802225.1 Bacillota bacterium | reverse complement strand
TCTTTGCCGCACCCGCCCAACGTTCGCGACGTACACCGCGCGGTCCAGCAAATTCCGGTCAGCCAGAATAGCCAGCAGGCGGTCAAACACACGGGCCACCTTGAGAATGACCACGGTATCGAAATGCTCGAGCGCCCGAGCCACCGCCTCCATATTTTGCGAGGCGGGCACGACGGCCAGCGACTCGGTGCCCAGCACTAAAGGGGATTGCAGGTGGGCGGATGCGGCAAAGACTGACGAGACTCCCGGCACAATTTCCGTGTGCAAGTCCGGAATAATGCGTTCAAGGGCATCTTGCAGATAATAAAAAGTGGAATAGATGGCGGGATCTCCTTCGGTCACAAAAGCGACGTCCTGTCCCGAGGAAAGACAGGCAGCCACTTCCAAGGCGGCCTCGTCCCAGGCGGCATTCAGCATCTGGGAATCCCCCACCATCGGGAAGACCAACGTGAGCACCCTCTTGTGCGGAGTCAGGTAGCGCTTAATAATCGTCTCCGCCCGTCCCGGCCGATCCCGCTGTCCTTTGGGAAACGCAATGACCGGCGCCTGCCGCAGAATGCGGTCAGCCTCAAGCGTCATCCACTCAGGATTGCCGGGCCCAGCACCGACCGCGTAAAGACATCCCTGCTCTCTCATTACATCACCCCTTTCATAGCAGTCACCACAAACACCGGATTGTCCGGCTGAAAACGCGGGACAGGGTTCAGGGGATCCATTACCGCTGTATTGACCATTTGCACGGTCCAGCGGTATCCGGACGGAAAAATTCCGGGCAGCGCCGCCAAATGGTCAAACTGGACCACCGTCATCACAATCCGGGTTCCGGACGCCATACGCGTGTCCAGATAACGGACGATTGACGCAAGCTGTCCGCCCGATCCTCCTATAAAGGCGGCGTCAGGTTCCGGCAAGCTGTCCAATCCTGCCGGGGCCCTCTCCATAACCGGGTAGACAGGGGCCTGGTGCTGGCGCAGGTTGCGGCACAATATGGCATAGTCCCGCGGATGCGCTTCGATGGCATAAACCGCCCCGCCTGTGCCGATGACCCGTGACGCATCGATTGAGACAGCCCCCGTTCCAGCGCCAATGTCCCACAGCACACTGTGCGAACCAAGGTGAAGCTGGGCTATGCTGACCGCCCGCACCGACTTCTTAGTAACCATTCCCGGCTGGTCGTCCCGGCGCTCCAACTGGGTATCTTCCAGTCCGTATGCCGCCCACCGGGCACGGGGATTGCGCACCACGACCACGGAAAATCCCCCGTCAGGACACTGCTGCAGATCCTTCGCCAGTCCTTTCGCGATATTTTCCCCACCCATGCCCAGATTTTGGCATACATGGAGTTCGCATTCCGCAAATCCGGCCCGGGTCAGCGTTTGCGCCAAAGCCGCCGCATTGTGCCGGGGGTCCGTCAAAATGGCTACCTTTTCATGGCGTGCCACCCATAGAACCGCCTGCTCCAGCGGTCTTCCATGCACGCTTCCAAAGAATGCATCATGCCAAGACATTTTCAGACGGGAAAATGCCTCCTGCATGGACGACAACGCTGGCGCCACCACTAGCGCATTCACTGGGAAATGGCGGTAAAGATATTCCGCAATCCCAAAGAAATTGGGATCGCCAGTAGCCAGAACCACTCTCAATGCCTCGGGGTGATCACCTAGATGCGCCGCCAGCTCCGCAAGAGGCGAGTGGATTTCCACAGTCCTGCGGCCTGCAGGCAGCATGCCGAGCACCCTCTTCCCGCCATAAATCCACTCGGCCCGGCCAAGAACCGACTGCCACCGCTCCTGAATACCGGACGGCCCCTGGGGAGGGACTCCCAGCACATAGATGGGGTTGACCCCGGTGCCTACCACGGGCCCCGCCCCGCCGCCATGCGCAACAGCGCATTGACGATCGCAGCCGCCACTGGGCTTCCCCCTTTCGGGGTGGGATTGGCAATATAAGGCACCACCCCGTTGTTGATCAAGGCCACTTTCGATTCCTTGGCCATGACAAACCCCACCGGGACTCCGACAACCACCGCTGGCCGCCACCCCTGTTCAATTTGCGCCACCACTTCAAACAGCGCCGTGGGCGCATTGGCCACTACCACCACGGCCCCGTTGCCGTGGATCTCGGCGGCCCGGCGAATCCCCATAGCGGACCGGGTCGCCCCTGCGGCTAGGGCCTCACTCTGCGCCGTCTTGCCGTCAACATAGCACCACGCCCGCACCCCGAGCTCTTGCATCAGGGTCTGGTCAAATCCCGCCAAGGCCATCCGCACATCCCCTATCACCGCAGCCTGGCGGGTCAGCGCGTGGAGGGCCTCAGGGACTGCACGCGGGTCAAATTGCATGGCGCTGGCAAAATCCCAGTCGGCCGTGGCGTGAATGATGCGCTCCACAATCTGCCCCTCGGCCTCACCCGCTCCGCTCTGCCCGAGACGCTCGCGGATCAGCCGGAAACTCTCCTGATAGATTTCATCAGGCTTCATGAAGACTCCTCCTGAATCCAGCCGTCCAAAGTCCGGTAGGACGCATCCAAGGCTGCAGCCACCCTTTGGGCCCACGGCTGGGGGATCCGGCTGGATTCGGCATCAATCACATGAAGAATGACAGGAGATCTGACCAGGGCCTGGCGGCACTGCTGCGCGGCCTGCCCGGTGTGGACGCTGTCCGACAGTCCCGCCACCTTCCCGTCCGTGACCAGCACCACTTGGTAAAACCACGGACGCTGCTGCCTCCAGCGGTCCAGTTGCTGCGCAGTTTCCAGCAACCCATCCCACAAAGGGGTATTGCCCCCCGCAGGGAGACGGCTCAGCACCGCGCCCAAACGGCCGATTTTCTTAGTGGGGGCAAGCAGCGCCGCCGCCCGCCCATGACCAAATGCCATCACCGCAAATCGCGCGCGGGCCCGGTAAATCATGCGGGCGGACTGCATCACGGCTCCCTTGACCCTGCCCAGCCGCTTAATTCCGGCCATTGACGCGCTCGTGTCCAGAACAAACACAAAAACGACACTGGCGCGCTTTCTTGCCAGCCGGAAAGACAGGTCGCCCGCTGAGATTCTGAGAGGCGCCTGGCCAGCGCGGGATGCGGCCCCCGCTAAACTGGACGGCCAGTGCACATGGCTGGTCTGCCCATCCTGGACACGGATATTGCGCCTGGCGCCCCACCCTAAAGGATTCACAGGCTGTCCAAGGCGTCTCGGTTTGTCATTGAACTCCCGCTCACGGCTTTTTGCTGGCTTAGCGGGCCACTGCCCATGCATCAAGTCAGAGGACACCCGGGGAATGTCTGCGGCTTGCACTGACCGTTCGGACTGGCTTCCTGGCCTCTCACCGCTTCCTTGTGAACCTTGCGACCCAGTTTGGTCTTGCCAAGACTTTGGAGGGCGGGGCTGTGATGAGGGCCCGGGATTAGGCGGAACGGGAGCATGGGCCCGCCGGCGGTGGTCCAGAGCCATGGCCTGTACGGCATCCACGTCCTCTTCTGTAACGCAATCGCGTCCCGAGAGGGCCGCATGGGCCCGCGAAGCCTGCGCCATGACAATGTCGGCGCGCACCCCCTCGACCTGTGCGGCTATAGCCATTTCCGCGATATAGCGGAGCACGCCAGCTGTCAGCACCACACCCGGAAGCACCGTTTGGGCCTTGGTAATCCTCTCCTGCCACTCGCGGTTGGCTGCAGCCCACTGCCGGGCGAAGGCCCCGGGATCGCGGTTGAAGGCGAGCCGGCGCTCGGCGATGAGGACGCGTTCGTCCACGCCCTGGGGTGTGCGAATTTCTACAGATAGCCCAAACCGGTCTAGCAGCTGCGGGCGTATTTCGCCTTCCTCCGGATTCATTGTGCCAACCAGAACAAAACGGGACGGATAGGAGAGCGAGAAGCCCTCCCGCTCAACATGCACCCTGCCAGACGCGGCGGCATCGAGCAGCAGGTCAATCAGCTGGTCGTCCAGCAGATTGACTTCGTCAATGTACAGCACTCCCCGGTGTGCAGCCGCCAGAAGTCCCGGCACAAAACGCTTGTGTGAACTCTGCAGCACGTGCTCCAAATCCAGATGGCCCAGCACACGGTCGTCGGTAGCGCCTAAAGGCAGGTCCACGAGAGGCGCACGCACCCATGCGACAGATGAGTCCCGGCTGATGTCGCAAGAAGGGCAGAAGCTTGCCGGCTCTGCCGGGTCGCACCGGTATTCACAGTCTGTCCGGACCGGGATTTCCGGAAGCACCTGAGAAAACGCACGCACGGTGGTCGACTTGGCGTTCCCTCTCTCGCCTCTAATCAGCACCCCCCCTATCTCGGGAGATACCGCATTCAGCGCCAGAGCCATTTTCAGCGGTTCCTGGCCAACAATTGCCGCCAGCGGCAGAGTCCTCTGCTCTGTGGTCACTTCGGATCATCGCTCCATTCCTCAATAGTATTGTCAATGTCCAGCATGACGGCTTGCAGTTGGCTGTGCGTGTCAGGGTCGGGATTTTCCCACATGCCACGGTCACAGGCTTCCAACAGGCGCTCGGCGATGTCCTTCAGCGCCCACGGGTTGGATTTTTTCATAAACTGCTGCACGGCTGGATCCAGCACATACGACTGGGCCACCTGCTCATACATCCAGTCTTCGAGGAGATCGGCCGTCGCGTCGTACCCAAAGAGAAAGTCCATCGTATTCGCCATTTCCAAGGCGCCCTTGTATTGGTGGCGCATCACCGACTGAATCCAGCGGGGATTCACAACCCGGCTGCGGAAAACCCGGAAAGCTTCGTCCTGAAAACTGCGGACCCCGGCCCGCTCTGGATCCGACGAGTCGCCAAAGTACAGTTCCGGCATGGCGCCCGTAATGGAGCGGATGGTAGCAGCCATGCCGCCGTGATCCTGGAGGTAGTCGTCGCTGTCAAAAATATCGTGTTCCCGGTTATCCTGGTTTTTGGTGGCGACCTGAACCGATGCCATGCGGCTCTGGAATGCCGCGGCCGCCGGAGTACCGTAATCTTCCGGACTGTAGGCGTAACTGGACCACGCCAAGTAGACGCGGGCCAAATCATCGCTGTTTTGCCACTGCCCTTGCTGCAAAACCGGCAGAATGCCTGACCCGTAACTGCCCGGTTTGCTCCCAAAAACACGGAACAAAGCTGTTTTCTCTGCCTGCCCGGCACTCTCCCCGCGCTGCTTTGCTGCCGTTTGCTCGGCCATCCAGTGCGCCCGCACAGGGTTCATGGCAGCCGGTTCCTCCGCATGGGCCACCAGCTCCACCGCCTGGTGAATCAAGTCGATCACATTTCTAAAAGCA
>JAKAAS010000178.1 GCA_021802225.1 Bacillota bacterium | reverse complement strand
CGCGCCCGATCCCCTCACCGGCTCCTGTAATCACCGCCACTTGCCCGTCAAGCACTCCCGTCAATGTCCCCTCATTCCCTTCTGGAAAACATCTTTTGCGCACCGGCTCGGTTACTAGCGGCCGGGAATCACCGCTTCCACTTCCGCAAGATAAAATTGGTGGACTCGGGTCACTTCGGCCGCCGTGAAATGGTTAACGTCCAAGGCCTGCCCATTGCCTCCCACCTGCTGCCCGATTTAAACCCGGGAATGGCAAACCTGAGCCCGGCAATCCACCGGAGTTGTTGATCCTTCGCAAATGGCACCGCGGCAAATTTTTTCCACATTAAACTGTTCACCGTTGCGGTCGAATGCCGTGTCGCCGTCGGCAGGAAACGTATGGTCAGCCGAGAACTTCCCCGTAAGCCATCCCTGGCCAACGGGCGCCCACGCCTCCCAATTGCGGGTATTGCCACCGCCGTCCCGCGTGGCGCCATCTGGTCCTATACCGGTTCGTGCCGTTGTGATGCTGCCGTGCGAAGAGCAGCCCATGCCGCCTGGTAGACTTCCTTGAGAGGAACCCCCGCCTCTTGGGCACGGGCGCGGCAGTCCTCATATTCCGGCGCGCTGTTCCACACGTCCCCACCCCGCCCCGCAATTTTCACCCGCACCGGCCCGTAGGGCGTGGCCACCACTTCCCAACTGCGGTCCAAGACCGTCCGTTGCCGGTCCATGCGTCGCACCCCTAAAGAAGTCGTACACCGGAGCATCTGGTCGGTCAGAGCTCCCTCTCGCGCCGGTTCCGCCAAAACCGCCAGCACCCACCCGGGCCGTCCTTTCTTCATGACCGCCGGCGTCACCCACGCATCCAGAGCTCCAGCCGCGAGCAGTTCTTGAGTTACGTCCCCTACCCATTCCGGCGACATGTCGTCCAGGTTGGCCGTCAATTCCACTACAGTGCCGCCCGCCCGGGGAATCAAGCGGTCGGCCGCCTCGTCCCCGAGACGGATCCGGAACAGGTTGGCAACGGGAAATTCCCGGGTGCCGGCTCCATAGCCGGCGGTACGGGACACTAAAAGCGGTGCCGCCACGCCGATGCTCTGAGAATGCTCCAGCAATGCGCGCACAACCGCCGCGCCCGTTGGGGTTACGGTCTCGCCCCAATTGCCGGAGGAATAAGTCACCAGCCCCTCCAACAGAATCGCCACGGCCGGAGCAGGCACCGGCAGCTTCCCATGAGCGCATGCCACCGTGCCCCCGCCCACCTCGATTGGAGATACAAAACAGCGCGGAGAGCCGGCTAGGTACCAGCCGCAAAACGCCCCAGTGATGTCCACGATGGCATCATAGGCGCCCACCTCATGAAAGTGCACCTGTTCGGGGGCGATCCCGTGAACCCGGCCCTCCGCCTCGGCCAATAGCCAAAACGCCCGGCGGGTCAGGCGCCTGACAATATCCGGCAGTCCCGGAACTCCGGCGATGAGCGCGTCAATCTCTGCCCAATGGCGGTGCGGGTGCACGGACGGGGCAGGCACCGGATCTCCCTCATACCATAACTCCTCGTCAGAAACCCGGACGGTGGCCTGTGTCGCCCGAATGCCCTGACGGTACACCGTGGCGATTTCCACCGTCACACCCGCAAGGAGCACAGGGGCCATCATCTCACGCCAGACGGCCTCAGAAATACCCGTATCCAGCCACGCTGCCAGAAGCATGTTGCCGCTCACGCCGGCCGGACACTCCAAGTAGGCCATGCTTCCCGTCATTCCACCCCTCCCCGGTTTATTAGGGCGGCCAGGTACCCTGCTCCGAATCCGTTGTCAATGTTGACCACGCCAATGCCTGCTGCGCAGCTATTGAGCATTGTAAGCAGGGCCGAGATGCCGTGCAGACTGGCGCCGTATCCCACACTGGTCGGCAGCGCAATCACGGGCGCATCGACCAGCCCAGCGACGACACTAGGCAGCGCCCCATCCATTCCCGCCGCCACGATCACCACGCGGGCCGCATAGAGGGCATCAAGGTGCCCAAGCAGGCGGTGCAGACCTGCCACCCCTACATCCACCAGCCGGTCAACCTTGGCGCCCATCAGCTCCGCAGTCACCTCAGCTTCCCGCAATACCGGTCCATCCGCTGTGCCAGCCGAAACGGCGAGCACCTTTCCCACGGGTGCAGGCACGCCACGCCGCAACACCACCAGCCGGGCTTCCTCGACATACTCAAAATCGTAGCCCTGATGGCCAATGCGCTCATATAAGGCGGGATTGGCCCGCGTTCCCAACAGCGGTCCTGTGCTGACCGCGGCCTGCCGCAACAAGATTGCGGCGGCTTGCTCCGCCGTCTTGCCCTCACAATAGACCACTTCCGGCATCGCTTGCCTCCAGGCCCGGTGGTGATCGATTTGCGCAAATCCCAGATCATCGGCATTCAGGCGACGCAAAGCCTGCAAGCCGTCCGCTACACTCATTGTGCCGTCCTGCACGGCTTCCAGCATATCCCGGTAATTCGTAACATTCTCCCCGCTTTCCGGGCGCCTAGGCGCCCTGCATCCCGGCGCCAGTTCAACTGTCGCCGGGCTCATCTGACAAAGGGCTTTGCCAGACCCCTGCGGTCACCGGCAGGCCAGCATTGAGACTGCCAGCGCGGTAGCCATTCAAATCCAGAGCCACATGGTGATAGCCCAGCCGGGTGAACTTCTCCGTTATCAGAGCTGTCAGGTCCAGCACCGCCGCACGGTCCTCCGGCAGCACTTCAATGCGCGCCACATCGTCATGGTGGCGCACCCGCACTTGGCGAAATCCCAGCTGCAGAAGGAAAAATTCCGCCTGGTCGACTTGCGTCAGGATTTCTGGGGTAATGCGGTGCCCATAAGGAATACGCGATGACAGGCAGGCGAGAGATGGCTTGTCCCAGTTGGACAGACCTAACCCGTGGGCCAGATAGCGCACTTCCCGCTTCAAAAGCTGCGCAGTTTGCAAAGGGGCCAGGATGTGCTGCTCGCGAGCGGCCATCAGACCCGGCCGGAATTCGCCTGCATCCTCCGCAATCGCGCCAAAGGCCACATGGCTGATGCCCCGCTCCCGGGCCACGGCCAACAGTTGCGTAAACAGTTCCTGCTTGCAGAAGTAGCAGCGGTTCACCGGGTTCTCAGCGTAGCCAGGAATAGCCAGTTCCTCCGTTTGAATGAGAATCTGGGATGCGCCGATTTCCAGCGCCACCGCCTCAGCCGCCACCCTCTCCCGGGCCGGATAGGTCTCAGAATCCGCCGTCACCGCCAGCACCCGGTCGGCCCCCAAGGCCATCACCGCGGCTTTCAGCAGCAATGTGCTGTCCACGCCGCCTGAAAAGGCTACTGCCACGCGATCAAGCGGGCGCAATCCTGCTAAAACCTGTTCATATTTCTCCCACGCTTGTTCCATGCGAGCGCTCCTTCCGTCTCTGGTCTGCCGGCCCGCTATTTTCAGGCATGAGCTGGAAATTCCCCAAACGGCGACGCATACAGGCTGGCTGTGCCCAACAGCGCGTCCTGCTCGGCCGTGGTCAGTGGCTGGTAGCGCTCCGCCGCACGGACAATGGCGGGCAGCAAATGCACATCCCCAGCACTGGGCAAGCCCGCAATCGCGGGACAGGACAGCACGAAATTGACGCACTGCTGGATGTGGGCCGCGTCGTCAAACGGCTCATACCAGGTGGCATAATGCTGCGCTTCCGGTGATTGCCACGGTCCTTTGGCCACGGTTTTGATTGTGCAGAACCCCACGTCCAGGCGCTGGACCTCCTTCACGAGAGCATCAAAGTCATGACGATAGGTTGAGTTGGCGTAGAGGACAAAATTGTAAGGTGTCAGCACGCTGTCAAAGGGAAACCGGCGCAGCGCCTCCAAGTGCACCCCCGGTGCCTGGTGCCCATGGCCAGTGATGCCGATAAATCTGACCAAGCCTTGCTCTTTAGCCTCGATCAAAGCTTGCAGCCCACCTTGCGGACCAGTGAGCTGATCCAGCTTCTCTAGAGAATTCACTTCGTGCAGCTGCTCCAGATCAAGATACTCCACCTCCATGCGCCGCAGGGACTGCTCAATTTCCCGCCACGCCTCGTCCCGTGTCAACCCGTCGGTTTTCGTCGCTAAAAAGATCTTTGACCGCATGGTTGGCATCCACGGCCTCATCCGCTCTTCCGAAACCCCATAGCTGGCCGACGTGTCAAAATGATTGATTCCCGCATCGAGAGCTAATTGGATCGCGGCATCCGCCTCTTCCTGTGTAACGGCGTAGAGACTGGCCGCTCCGAAAATCACCACAGAACTCTGGTGCTGAGTCCGGCCAAATCGTCGTTTTTCCATGTCGATCGCTCCTTTGGCTTGTTGATGTGAGTGGTGCTGGGGTCTTGGCGGTGACTTTTATTCGGTGAATTGAATATTTTCTTGAGCCACAACAAGCTCTGCCATCATGCGTCTGGGAAGGCGACGGCAACATGAGTTGAGGAGGGAGGGACGCGGTGGCCATGGCCGGGCCGTTAACGACTCGGATCAGTACTATATAGCGCTTGCTTGTCAGGATATTACCACCCTGAATTTCTTAAATACCCACCTTCCTGCTACTATCCCTATTCATTTCTGCGGTGTTACCGCCGCTCCGCCACGGGGTTGGAAAGCATCCCGACTGAAGACACGCGGGCCTCAGCAACATCCCCTGGATGAATGACCGCCGCTCCCGGAGTCCCTGTGCTCAACACCGCTGTAGCCCCGACAGTAACCCCCGCGGTAATGAAAGCGACCAGATCGCCCGGACCATACGTCATTCCCGAAACTGGACTGCGCGCCTGTACTTCCCCGTTCACCAAAGTTTCTACCACAATCGAGGAGAGATCGGACAATTCATCTAGGGTAACTATCCAGGGGCCGAAGGAGAAAAAGCTGTCGTATCCCTTGGCCCGAGTTAGGAAACGGGGATTCTTACGCAAAATATCTTCAGTAGTCATGTCAAGCACTGGCACGACGCCGAAGATCACTTGACGCCAAGAGGCGCTAGGCACATCTCGGCAACCCCGTCCAAAAACCAACGCAATCTCGGCTTCCGCCGTCGTACGCTCGGACATCACCGGAATCTCAATGGGATCTCCCGGGCCAATCAAGGTATTGAGTGGTTTTAAGAAGGTCGCTGGCTCCTGGGGCACATGTTCTCCCAAATCCCGCGCGTGCGCCTGGTAGTTGAGGCCAATCCCCACAATCCGCTCAGGGCGGGACAGCGGTGCGGCGACTGTGACCTGCCCCGCCAGCTCGCCCGGGACATTCTTCCCAGTGGCGGCCAT
>JAKAAS010000177.1 GCA_021802225.1 Bacillota bacterium | reverse complement strand
AGTGAGCACCGCCCGGACGGGCACCGTGCGTTCTGGACCGGGCGCCGCAGCCTGGGGAGCGTCAGAGGGGTCCGCCAACCCCGCGACCGCCAGAAGATGGGCCACCTCCGTGCTGATCGTTTTGACCGTGAGTCGCTTCTCGTGCATCAGCCGGTCCAGCATGGCATTAAACAAGGCCTCGGACTGCGCTAGCACCTCCGCTTGCAGGGCGGGGGCGTCCGTGAAGGTCCCGAGCTTGCGGCGCGCTTTGGTCAGCAATTCCGCAGCAGCCTGAAACTGCGTAATCCCGAGGAGACCTTGGTCGACGTAGAGCGCGAGCTTTTTGTTCACCCGCATGTCCGCGCCTAACTGCAGATAGATGCGCACTTTGGAGAGGCTGAAGTTCAGCCGGTCCGCCACTTGCTGCTGAGTGAGGCCGGCGGCCCGCAGGGCTTCAATACTGGCCACGATGTCATGGATGGTCATGTTCTCGCGGTGGAGATTCTCCGTTAACTGGAGCTGCTGCACTTCCGTTTCCTCCAAGGCCCCGGTGATGACGCGGGCGGGGATGATGGTCAGGGGCACCAGGCGGCAGGCGGTCACGCGGCGGAATCCAGCAATCAGGCGGTAGCGGTACCCACGGCTTTTGGGCAAGGCTTGCACGAGCACGGGTTCAATCAGGCCATGCTGCCGGATGCTGGCGACGAGATTGTTTAGCTCGTGGGGGTCCATGCGTGAGCGCACATTGGTCCCGCGGGGATCGATGTCCTTCACCAATATATCCTGAGACACCGTGGTGCGGCTCTCGGGAGCCGGCGCGGTCACCACCGATCCCTGAATCGTGGCGCTCTCGCCGTGGACGGTCGTGCGGATCTGCTGCGCAATATCTTCGGGGCTAGCAGGTGGTACAGGTTTTGGCATAGGGAGCACTCTCCTTAGTTATGAAGACAATATTCACATCCAGTATATCCTTTAACGGAGTAATCACGATCGTGGGTCAGGCAAAACGCCCAGGAATTCTTAGAAATCAGCTATTTTGTCATACGAAGATATGCCATTCTGACATGGGTCACGGCTCCGCGTATCAGTGTGCTCCTCCGTCGGAGTCACATATTGCAGTGCGGTACTGGAGGGATAATGTTAATCCTACGCCCGGACCATTTCTCATCTAACACGTCCGATGGAAGTGAATTGGGGAGGTATTGGGCACTTGTGACCACTTTTGTAATTGCACCTTGCAAATTGGCTCAAAGAGTCGGTGAGAAATAGGCTGAAAGGAAATTCTTTTGCTCTGCGCTTCATACTCCCCCGACAATCTCGAACGGCTTCTTCCCATTATCAACGTCGTAAAATTTCCCAGTCGCGTTCAACGATATCACCCGGAAGGACCCTATCGTGTTTCTCGTCTGTTGCCTGCTGGCCCTCGCGTTGTTCTGGATGCGGTCGGATTGGAATACGGGATGTTGCGTGCGGAGGCGGAATATTTTGTGACGGCCGCGCGGGACTTATCCGTGGACGGCTTACGCTTTATCAGTGCGTGGGAGCTGTGGATTTACATCTCCGAATGCGTTTAATCTTAGCATCCGGAAAGGTGCCTCTGGTTGCCAAGATCACCGGATTGGAGCCCATCCGAAAGAGGTGCGGGGGAACCCATGATGGGACACCGTCGTTAGTTTTGTGCAGACTACCGCACATGACCGGAAGTGCATCGGGTTTTGTGCAAGTACAGTACCAACGCCAGCAACAACGCAAAACACCGTAACCCCTGGCACGGTGGTAGCGAATCGTGGCCGCCCGGTGGCGGCTGGCCCTTTCGTTCCCCTCGTACAAGTCGCGTGACTTGACCCTCAAAGGATGTTTTCCAAGTGGTTTATCTCGAAAAACTACCTTTCGCATCCACAGGTAAAATTCTCGGCTCCATCAACGGGCTTATTCTTAAAACAACAGCCGAAGTTCGAAACTAATCAGCACGACCATTGTCCAGTTATTGGGATTATCGTTGACATCAAAGAAATTTGTCGGTATTCTTTCTTTGTAAGCGATCACAAAAGAACAAAAAAGAACGATCGCAAGCATGATACAAACGGTCATGTGTCTTAAACCCAGGTTATTTGATAAGGATAGGTTCATACTTTCAACCTAGGGACGGGACGTCTTTGCGTGACTGGTATGTCAAGCGGAACTAATCATCGTTGTGCTGATCTTATCCGCTATGATTCTGCTTGACATAGTGTCAGTTCCCACATGAGCCGCATTTGACAAACATTGAAGGAGGCTATAAGAATGCCAGAGAAAGATGACGCCATAGTGGACCGATTCTACGAAGATATTTCCGCAGCATCCCAAACATTTTATCTTAAGGGTAGTGACTCGTACGACTGGGGTATGACCAATCGACTGGCACGTATTTTTAAACCCACAGACGGCCGGACCGTGATGTTGGCTATTGACCATGGATATTTCCAAGGTCCCGTTCGGGGATTAGAACGCATCGATCTGAATATTGTTCCGCTTATGGCGCAAATAGATGCCTTAATGCTTACGAGAGGTATCCTACGTACCAGCATTCCAAAAGATCTGCAAAATCCGGTTGTCTTGCGGGTCAGCGCCGGATCTAGTATTTTGAAGGAACTGTCTCAAGAGTCTCTGGCAGTTAGCATTGAGGAGGCGATACGACTCAATGTAGCTGCTATGGCAGTGCAAGTCCACGTGGGAGCGGAGTTTGAGCACCAAACCATAAAGAATTTGACTAGGTTAGTCGACTTAGGAGCACAGTACGGAATTCCTGTTCTCGCGGTTACTGCCGTGGGCCGCGAGATGACTCGAGATGCACGATACTTTCGGCTTGCCTGTCGAATTTGTGCTGAATTGGGTGCTCAATTTGTCAAGACCTATTATGTTGATGAAGGATTTTCTACTGTGGCAGCGTCCTGCCCGGTACCGCTGATCGTAGCAGGAGGCAAAAAAACCGATGAGCGTAATGCCTTACTTATGGTTGAGCGGGCACTACAGGAAGGAGCCGCTGGGGTAGATATGGGAAGGAATGTTTTTCAGTCAACCAAGCCGCAAGCGATGCTCAAGGCTCTAAACGGCATTGTTCATCAAAATTGGACTGCCTCCGATGCGTGGGAATGGGTGCAATCGTCACCGGTCGAAGGACGAGGGAATTATCCAGCGTGATGCGAGCCAAAAGTGATCTAAGAGTTTTTTCAGGTTATAGTGATTTTCTAGACGCGTATCGTCACACAATTTCAGAAAGTGAGGTGTAACGGTGGGAACCGTCTATGTTGCACCAGCACTCCTGTCAGCAGATTTCACGAGACTCCACGAGGTATGCGATGCAGTTGCCGTCTCCGCCGACATGATACATTTGGATATTATGGATGGACACTTTGGCCCTTCATTAACGATGGGGCCGCACATTGTCTCAGCCATTCGTAAGTTAACCTCATTGCCTTTGGATGTCCATCTCATGGTGGAGAATCCTGCTCGATTTCTGGAGGTATTTCGAGCCGCTGGTGCAAATCGTCTTGCAATTCATTGGGAGGCTAGCCAAGACCCTTTAGCTGATTTAACTCGGATCCACCAACTAGGCGCACAAGCTGGCATTGCCATCAACCTAGATACTCCAGTGTCAGTACTGCGCGGAGTCTTAGAAATAGTAGATTATGTGGTAATATTAAGCGTAGACTTGTGGGATTCCGATCATAGATTTAACCCTAGTGCCCTTGAAAAGATTCGAAAGATGGTGGCCATGAAGGGAAATCGTGTTAGCCCTCAAATAGAGATCGATGGTGGTGTTACCGTCGAAACGGCGGGGTTGGCGAAACTAGCTGGTGCGGAAGTTTTGGTCGCAGGGGGAGCGGTATTTCAAGCAGAAAGCCCAGAAATCGGAATTCGTTGTGTCCGGGAGGCTTAATTTTTTCCCAGAGTCCCAGGCATGACATGAGACCCAATAGGCTGCGGACGTATCACCTACATCACGAGGAGGAGATTATGAGCGCTCTAGAATGTGAGGATGTTTCATTTTTGCCCAAAGAGCGCCTCGTGCGGATCTTCGAGGAGGTAGAGCGTAAGGGATCAGCGCGCGTAGCTGACCTTGCTGAACAATTCGGAACATCAGTGATGACGATACGTCGTGATCTTACAGAACTGGAAAAAAAAGGTTTGGTTGTGCGCACCAGGGGCGGAGTAATGCTTCGCAACGGTATTTTGGACGACTATGAAGTAGATGTGCGGAGTCGAACACATGTTGTGGAAAAGCAGGCTATTGCGCGTAAGGCTGTGGAATTGATTGAATCCGGGGATACTATCGCCTTGGATGCCAGTACAACAGTGGTTGAATTGGCTCGATTATTGGTCAAAGTACCCTTAACGGATGTCACGGTGGTAACTAATAATTTTATGGTTGCCAATATCATCGCTACATCTAATTATAATTTGTTTTTTGCGGGAGGCTATCTTCGGCGCGAGGCTTTATCGACGGTTGGACCACAGGCCCAAACAATGTTGAGAGAATGGAACGTGGTGAAATCTTTCGTGTCCGGTACGGGGGTTAACCTTGAAATCGGGTTGATGGATAACGATGCAGATGAAGTTGCCATGAAACAATTAATGTTACGCGGTAGCTTGCGCAGGTATCTTTTGGCCGATTCGTCAAAGTTGATGAAGCGTGCTGTTACACGCGTATGGCCACTGCAGAATTTTGATGGACTGATTACAGATGCCGGGATTGAAGATAGCACGTATAGAAGTTTTGAGAACCATGGGATTGCTCTACTAATCGGAGACTAAGAATGGGCTACAAACGTAGAGCGACAAGAGCTTGACGATTATCAAATGCCTTGTTCGTTAAATAACGGAACGTTGATGGCAGCACGTAGAAAGCTAACGGAAGTTTCCTAGTTAATGGGGCCGAATGCTGAACCCTCGAGCTCTGCTCGAGGGTTCAGCATTCCTCTCCTATTATACACTCAGTTGAGAAAGTGAATTGAATTGCCAAGATGGTGAGTAGCTTGTTGACATCCAGTGTACCCGATGACGGTGATGTAACCCTTGTTTGGCGCCAAATTTTTCCATCCCTTGGCCCACAAGGATTGCCGGACAGACAGGGGAGCTCAAAATTAATGACTACAGCCAGGATTTCATGGCGGTGACAACGCATTGCATGGGTCGCTCTTCCCAGACCGCGTCACACTGAAGCGCCGACACATAGGCGCGTTGACGGGGCGTGGGTTCGGTGATCGTGAGGCGGGTTTGGTCCGTGGATTTCACGCGCAGCCGATTGATCTGGCTGGAGGCCAAGGCTT
>JAKAAS010000176.1 GCA_021802225.1 Bacillota bacterium | reverse complement strand
GGGTACGGAAACCGCAGGAGCGGCTCGAACCACCCCCGCTGAACATGGCGGGGATAATCAATGACGACAAAGGACCGCATAACCCGGTCGCCCACCGTCAATTCTTTTGGGTTGACCCGGAGGAAGTCAGGCCATATGCCCTCAAAAGATCCCCACACGCGCCGGCTCCGGCGTTTCACAGTTGGTCCCATGACGGCTGGTCCTTTGCCGGCTCGTCCCGGCCAAAACTGGCATAGAGAAATCGCAGCATCATGGTCTGGTCCAGGGTGTTCAAGCGGATGCCCAAGGCCATCAGCCCCTGCGCGAGGATATCCCGGCGGCGTAATAGTTCCTGCTCCGCCTCATCCCACAACTGCTCGCCACTTTTGCCGACATGGTTGCGCGAATCAGTCCCCAGCCACGAGACAACAATATAAAAATGGCGTTTGATGAGCCGGTGTACGGTCACCGACTCACGCAGAAACTCCACATAATCCCCTAACGAGGGGCGCAGATGGGCCTCAATATTCTCTTCATTCGCCTTCAGGTCGGCCAGGTATTCATCCACCCGCAAGGTATCTGAGCGGACAAAAAGCTGCACAGGAAAGTTGAGCCCATTCAAAAAACTGGCATAGCCTTTCACCAGCCTTTCCTGGTCATTGGCTGAACGCAAGGCGAAGTTAATCGGGATCGCCTCGAGAACGGCCACATACCGGTTTTTGTGGATAAGACACAGGCCTGGGCCAATTGCCTGAATCGGGAACAGCTTGTTTATGAAAATGTCCATCGCGTTTTGTCCTTTCACAGTGCTTGTCCAATGAATTACGGCAGATACAGACGCGGGTGCAGGTAAAACAGCACGATGACCACAAGCCATTCGGGAATGGAGCGCGAGTGGACCCTGACGATTCCGAAAATCAGTCCCCCAGCAGACACCGCCGCCAGTGCGATATCTTCAACCACTCCGAATTTGGGATGGTGGCTCCAGATGAGCAAATCCCCTGCCAAGGATAGCGCCGGCCAGATCAAGTCCTTAAGACCCATCCCCCACAAAAGCGGGGGATCCTTGGCCAAGGGCAGTGAGACAACGGACTCCAAAGAACTGTCCCCCATCACACCGGCCCGCCAGGGCCGGTGGCTCCCACAATCCGCCGCAGCTGTTGCGGGAGCTTGAGCATGTACCACAACAGTCCAATTTCCTCCAGCTGTCCGGAGACTGTCCCTCCTTGTTCCTGAACCAGGTGGAGAAAAAAGTAAAACATCATCGCGTGGAGACTCTGAATAAATATGGCCACTATCAGCTCCTTCACCAATTTTTGCAAGGCAGTATTGCCAGGGTGCGCCATCCAGACTAAGCCGAACCAGGGGATAAGGGCCATCAGCACGACAATTTCGAGAGTGCGCACGCCGTAGTAAATGCCAAGAATCCCGGTGAGCAACAGCACGGCAGCCATAACCGCTAGATCCACAATGGGGTCGGTCAGCAGTCCCAGCGGTGTCCCTGTCCCCGCAGCGGGGACTGCCTGGACCTCAAATGCGCTGACCACCGCATTGTTCAGAGAGAGCAGCATCTGGACAAGGGGCACGGCGGCCACAGCCCATAAAGCCTGGCTGAGTGCCCGGTGCACGGTCACTGCCGGCGAAGAGATAAATGATCCGGCGCGCAATTCTGGCCACTGCACCTGCACCACGGCCCATACGAAGAACAGAGCGCTCGCCGCAACGGCCAGGTTGCGGCTGAACGAAAAAACCTGCACAGCCGCCCCGGGCAGTTGGAATGGGCTGAAAATGGTGTGAACAAACACGGTCTGCGTCATGTCCGACACGGCATGGTTCAGTCCGCCATCCAGTAAGGAGAACACCCCGTGCAGAGTCCCGGCACTTCCTGAACTGCTGGAATGAGAAACGGCACTAACTGGCAGCATACTGGATGACCTGGCGGATCACATCCACCAAGAGAATCAGAATCAAGCCCACCGCCGCACGCGCCATGAGCTCCTTGGCGGCCTGCACGGCCCGGGGGCTCTGCGCCACCATAAACCGGATTCCTCCATAGACCATGATCAGCGAGAACAGTCCGCCGGCAACATCCACCAATAAGGCCGTAAGCTTTGTAATGAGAGAAAGCACGTGCGCAGTCGGCATTTATTTCCCCCCGCATTCTTGGCCGCGGCTTGGAGCCGTGACCCCTTAATCATAGCGAAGGAAAGGATGACGATTCCTGTACAAATGCAAATCTGGGCCAGAACCCGAACACGCCTTTGGCCGCAAGTCCGCCCCACGAGAGAATTTCCACCTGAACAGCCACAAAAAAGCGGGCGGCATGTCCCGCGCTGCGGACAGTAAAAAAGCCGCCGCCTTAAGTGTCTGGCCGCGGCTTTTTTTGATTCACACCCGTTTTGTCACAGAGTTTTCCACGCCTCAAAAGGCTGTTGACAGGTATCACAATAGTAAATAGAGCGGCACAAGCTGGGGCCAAACTCGCTGGTGCGGCGAGTTTGGTCAGAACCGCACAGCGGGCAGGCCAGAGGCTGCCCGCTCCGGTTTGGCGGCGCAACTCCCCATGCGGTGAGCCGCTCACGGCCTTGCGGACTGATACGGTCCGCCGTCCACGGGGTGTGGTAGACAAACTCAACAGTGGACGGAAAAGGCGCCAGGGCCTTTTCTACTTTGTCCTGAATCCAGTGCAGGGCCGGGCACCCCACAAAAGTTGGCATTAACTCCACATGCACCATGCCGTTCTCAATAGCGACATGATCAACCATCCCCAAATCCACAATGCTGAGGTCCGGCAATTCAGGATCCGGCACCGTGCCGAGCTTTTCCCACACTTCAGCCTGGGTCACCACTGCCACTTCCCCTCTCCTGTGGGTGCCGCCCGCTGGAACCTACCATTCTCCTGCGGGCTCCATGGTCCGCACGCTTGTCATTTCTGCCAAAAGATCGGCAAATTCTGGTCCATGCTCTCCCAGCCGTCCGTCTGACTCCTTTGCCCCAACCCTCGGCCATTCCAATCCCAGTTGTTCCAGCCGGTCCCTCACCCGCGACTCCCACAGCGGCCTCAGCGAAGACAGCGCCGTCAGATTCCACAGGGTCAGCGCACTGGCGCCCTCACCCCATGAAAACAGGTCACCTAGTTCCGCAAATACCCCAGCCATGGCCTCTTGCAGCCGGGCCCGGGATTGCGTCCCTCCCCAGGCCAGGGTCTGCAGCCAGGTGTCAAAGTGGCGGACATGGTACAGCTTTTCCTGAAGAATTTTAGCTAGGGCCGACTGCAGCGGCGCATGCCCGGCGGCCGCCAGAGCGTGGAGCCGCAAGTCATCAAAGGTTTCGTAACAGTAGCGCCGGGCCACAAAATCTGCCCAGTCCTGGCGGGGGGCCTGGACCAGACCGCAGTGCCGCCAACCACTGGCTGGCCGCGCATACACCTGCTCATCGGCCTCACGGTTCCCTAGCTCTGCCAGCACATCGTAAAGCAGTTGGGCGTGCCCCAATGCATCCTGACTGATGGAACTCAGCGCCAAGTCCTCCTCCAAATCCGGCGCCATCCCCAGCCATTCGGAACCTCTTTGTCCCGCAATCCACGCATCATCCGCAATAGGCAGCAAGATATCAGCCAGCGCCTCGCGGTGCGCGGGTGTCACTGTTTCCAATGCCATCACCTCCCCGGTTTTGTTCGCATGTCGGCTGCAACTTCCTCAATGGTCATGGCCCTGGCTTTGAAGCGCTTCCAGTGGGGCGCGTTATCATACCCTCCTGGCATCCGGTACCGTTTGTCGGTGCCTGCGGTGGGCAATGTTGCACTGTCGCTGCGTGCTTTGGTAATGGCGTCAGCACGCGCAACCCACACGTCATGAGCCGCTTCCCGGCGGCAGAAAGCTTCCCGGGCCATTTGCAGAGCAAATTCTGGGGACGAGGCGCGCACACTCCCCACATGCGTAGGAAAACTTAGAGCATCTGCTTGCACGAACACCTCATACACCGGAGTTTCTTCTATAGCCATGACACTCCCCCCTTCCTTCCCTTCCTTGGCGGTCATGCCCCGCGCTCTTGCAGCACGCGTCCGGCCTCAATGGCCGCTTCCCTGACCCACTGCTGTCCTTTGTGGGCTTCACGTCGCAGGGACAGCCGGGCCTGGCTCATGGGCCCGCTATTGTGGTGAACCACGGCTGTGAACCACTCCCAGTCCGGATCCGTGTAGTGCCATGTGCGCGTGGCCGCATCCTGATAGAGGGCAGGGTCGGGAATCGCCATCCCCAATGCCTGGATGCGGGGAACATAACGGTTGATGAACTTCTGCCGCAACTGCTCGTTGGACATCGTGCGGATCTTGTAATCCATCATTTTCTGCGAGGATGGGCCCATCATGCGCGGGCCGAAGAAGTACATCATAGCCGGCCACCACCGGGCAATGGCCCCCTGCAGCATGGCCCTTTGGGCTTCGCTCCCTTCAGCCAGAGCCAAAACCACCGACTCTCCATGCTGCATGTGAAAGCTTTCTTCTGCAACAATGCGCTTCAGCATCCGCGCGTAGGGCGCATAGGAGCTGTCCAGGAGCATGGCCTGGGTAATGATGGCGCCCCCGTCGACCATGAAGCCAATCACTCCCGCATCCGCCCACGTCGGGGCTTCCAGATGAAAGACATTGTGAAACTTTACGCGGCCTTCCAGCACATCGTCCATAAGCGCTTCCCGGCCTCGCCCATAAGGCCGGCTGAGATCCTCGGCCAGACGCAAGAGCATCTGCCCGTGTCCAATTTCATCTTGCACCTTCGCATTCAGCGCCAGCTTCCGGCGAATCGTCGGCGCCTTGCCCACCCATTCCTTCTCGGGGTACGCACCCATTATTTCGCTGATACCGTGCATGTGGATTTGCTTAATAAGCAGATCGCGGTACTCCTTGGGCATCCAGTCCGTCGACTCAATTTTCTCTCCTGCCCCGATACGGGCCTTAAAGTCTTTCACACGCTGCACATCATCCATGTGCTCACAACCCCCTTTTGATTCGCGGAAGAATTTAACCTAGCAAGCGCTTGTTTAAAAAGAGATTACCTCTATAACCATCATTCGTCAACCCCAAAATTCGATATGAGTGATTTGTCCGAACCTTATCGTCAGAGGCCATGGCACCCGGAGCCGAGGCTTATGCGGGATATCCCCGCACCCATCGTCTCTTGGGGCGCGGACATCCGGCAAACGGTAGGTGAGCGGTGTTTGCCGCATATTCCGCCGCGCCTGCAGTTAAATACCCCTCACCATATTAACTAGTTCCCATGGCCCTGTAGCCGACCGGGGAAAATCCATTTTGCCAGGTTGCCA
>JAKAAS010000175.1 GCA_021802225.1 Bacillota bacterium | reverse complement strand
CGGGGTTTCTGTGAGAGTGTTTGGGAATCTTGTTTGATGGGATTGAATGGGCAATAAGACGTTGAGGACAGGGAAGACATACGAAAGGATGAACCGGTATTATGAGGATCGCCTTGTACGCCCGGGTGTCAACGCGGGACAAAGATCAAAATCCCGAGACTCAGCTGCTCCGGTTACGGGATTTTGTCGCGGGCCACGCAGATTGGGACGTCACCCAGGAATACGTGGATATCGCAAGTGCGAATGACATCCTCCATCGTACGGCGTGGCGGCATTTACTGGACGATGCCACGAAACACCGTTTTGATGCCGTGCTGGTCTTTAAACTCGACCGCGCCTTTCGGTCAGTCAAGCACATGCACGACACGTTAGCGATCTGGGAGCCGTTGCATATCGGCTTTCTGAGTGCTCAGGAAGGGTTTGACTCTACGACGGCCCTCGGGCGGCTGCTGCTTAACCTCTTAGCCAGCCTCGCGGAATTTGAGCTCGAACTCATTCGCGAACGCGTAACGGCCGGCATGGAGCGGGCCAGAAGGGAAGGGAAGGCCATTGGCCGGCCTAAGATTACGGACAATCCGCAGAAGGCTCGCCACTTGATGCAAGCCATCGACGCCGTGCGGTCTGGTCAGATGAGTTATCGCCAAGCGGCTCGGACCTACGGGGTGTCTGTCTCCAGCATTCAGCGAGGAATGCGAGCATCGCGACGACAGGAGACATAGGGTGTATCAAAAAGGGGGTCTTGGTGAGGACCCGGAAACCCGCAGAATCTCGTCATCATGAGGGTCTGATCCCCCTGTACCCAAAAAGAGGTCTTTTTGGATACCGGCCTTCTCGTGATTGGAAAACGGAGGACTTCCTCGCTTTTAGAGTATCTGCTATGACCGTGGGGTCGCCCACTGTGCGATGGCCTTACGGTCGCCATATTTTGTCGGATCTTGGCCAACCTCCGTTAATATTTTTTGGATCAGTGTGCGAAGTAGTTGTCTAATGCGAAAAATTTCGTCCCCAAAGAGGCGACGGGGACGCTCACGCATTCGGCCATGGCCAAAGCTTTGACGCAGATCACTCAAATTATCAATAACATCTTTCATGTGGGGTGCAAGGTTCGTTGCCCGCTGTTTTATTTGTTCAGTCGTTCCTTTAAACAATAGCTCCAATACACTCCATGCATTAAGGATGGTTTCGGTTGCCGACCGCCCATAAGTGAGAGCCCATAACACTAACGCATATTCTATATAGTTGCTTGCGACATACTGTTCGGGAACGTTTACAGCGGTACGGATGCCGTGAATAGTCTCGTAACGAACAAAAGGGAGTAAAGGGAACTCTTGCCACGGAATCGTATCTAGATGACGACGCCATTCAGCGATTATCCCAAATTGGCCGGAACTTAGGACGCCATCACTGGCACTAGGCACGGATGGAGGACGGATCGCCGTCACCCACCGATAAATCGGTGCATCGCCGTCGCCGAAAAATGGCTCGATGACTGCTAGGACGCTTGGCACAGTCCAAGAACCTTCACAAGCTAGCCGCAAGGCAACTAGTGCTTTGGAAATGTCTGTCATCCCGTTCGTGATCGCTTCGTCAATCGAGAGCGAGCCGTTAGGCATGACAATAAGAGGGACTAGATAGGTGAGAAAAGTGTTCGCGGATAAATCCCACGCACTATCAAACGAAGCTGGGAAGGCTTGCAATGCATTTTGAAGAATCTGGTACGGAGACCGTAGTAATCCCGAAGGAAGGGGCTGACCGCGCCATGGGTCTGTTGGTGGACTAGGCCACACCCACAGATTGGGCCACAATTCGCTCGGTCGTAGAGATTCTGGTGGCATTCCGCCAAACACTGGAGCGAACATTAGAAGGTGAGGTGGGGTTTCGCGTAAGCGGAAATAAAGGTTGCACAACTCGTCCCATGGCAGTTGATCGGGATAAGGGTACAAATGTTCCATGGAGTGTAGGTCAACTGGAACGGTTTGTAAGACCCAATCAACAACTCGGATTTCAGGGGGTGTCATGTTGTGGTACACTTCCTGACCCATTTGTAAAAAAATGGCCCTCCAATAAGCTCGCCATGAACGCTTGCGTTGGTCTGCTAATACAGAAAATCGGTCTGGCATAAAGTGCCGCAATGACGATCCGTCCGCATGGGATGCTAGTTCACACCCGCGTTTTACGAAATCTCTTACGCTTCGACTGAGGCGATCATTCATGGATAATTCCTCCTCCGGAATCAACAATTTCTGTTAGTAAAGTTGATACACATTTGTAGGTCGTTGATTTGATTCTTCGACGGTTTGTCGCGGCCCGTATGTGGATTGGGGAGGACGCGAGCAGACGGCCGTCATCACGAGAGCAGGCGACAACTCTTTAAGCCAAGCGGAATAGTGATTGCCATCCTTTCTATGGCTCGCAGGGTTGTCTGAACAAACCGACAGCATTGCAGTAGGGAAAGACAGCAACCCACTGCATTCAATTCCGTCGGGCTTCGGGATGGCGAGTTCGTGATTCCAAATGTCGATCTTTAGGAAAAAACCACAAAGGGTAGTTTTTAATTAGTCCTGTTTGCTTACACTCACGGAAAAGCACGATCTTGGCCTCCTAGCTATGCGAGCGCGGATTCGGAAGCTGTTCCTGGCTTGTTGGCACATGGGTATGCCATAGAAAAAAGAAAGCAAATGGGGCTAACTCGTGTGCTATTCATACTATTCTTTGCACTATCTATGGCAGATTAAAACGGAGGTGTCTGATGATACTCTATTCCTAATCTCAACTATTTTTCCTACCTGTGGCCGATGGACAGTCCCTCTCTTTGTATGTTCGCGAATACCCGGAGTGAAGTCAATAGTCCCGATTCAGACAGACGGAGTCAGTGTTCGCCGAAAACGCAGGTAACACGGCGGTGATTTTGCTCCATTCGAGGTGTCCACAATTTAGACTAACATCCCATCAGACCGGGTTTGAGACGTAGAGCGTTGACAGGACAGGGGATAGAGCGCGTAAAAGTCCAACCGCCTCTACTCGTCAGGCACGGTTCTCAAAGGGATCCAAGATCCTCGTGCCAGACGGATGCAAGATGCATCCGTAATGACCGCTGCTCAAAGCACCCATGACACTCCGGCAGACTTCGGTGTGGAAGTCCGGTGGTGAATTTTGTGTTCCAAGGAGGGTTCCTGCTGATGAATGTGTTTGATCCCAAAGCGTTGCGCCGTATCATGCAAGACCGTGATCTGAGCGTGGCCGAATTAGCCCGTACGCTCCACGTGCCCACCACAACGGTGTCGGGGTGGCTGAACGCCCGGCATCGGCCAGCGTGGGGAAATATCGAGCGAATGGCCAGAATCTTGGATGTGCCCGTGGAGGAACTTCTGCGCACGGTGACGACGATGACGCCGGGGATCCAAGGTGGCGTGGCGTTGTCGTTATCCCAGGCGTTGGTGCTCGCGGTGGCCGTGGCGTTAGTCGCTGAGGATGCTGACCGGTTAGTCGATGACTGGTTACTGCGCCTGCGTCCTGCCGAACGCGAAGCGATATGGGAACGCCTCGTGGTGTCACCGCAATGGGTGTGGGCTTGGGAAAAATTATCCAAGTTGGGAGTTCTCCATCACCCGTTGGTTGGATATCGAGTGACCGTGCAGATTGTGCCGCCCAAAAAGATGAAATAGGAGATGAAGAGGATGAATAACACCATGACGATATCCTTTGATTTTTGGATGAATGAATATCTCCGGTATTTACGACTAGAAAAGGGACGATCGCTCAATACTATTACGGGATATCACGACAACCTGCGGTATTTTCAAGCGTTTCTTCTGCAAGAATTTGAGGAAACCTCGATTGAGCAGGTAATTTTTCCTGTCTGTCGAAAATATTTGGTCTCGATGACGGCCCGCGGGTTAAAGCCGAAGACGGTGAAAAAGGCGTTAGCGGCATTGCGCGGGTTTATTCGGTACTTGGCCGAAGAACAGGTGATTCGGGATGATTGGTCCTTCAAACTCCAAACGCCCAAAGTGGTAGAACGCCGGGCCGATCCCCTCACCCCCGATGAAGTGCGGCGTCTGTTAGCGGCCATTCCGCGCTACAGTGTGGTCGGACAACGGGATCGTGCCTTGTTTCACTTGTTTCTCGACACAGGGCTCCGCATCAGCGAAATGTTGCATTTGACGTTATCCGATGTAAGATTGGAGCAACGATATATAATCGTCCGACATGGGAAAGGAGACAAAGATCGCGTGGTCCCCTTGACGGCGATACGGACAGAGGAATTGCGAGAGTATATCGACACGGTCCGCCCGGCTTTCGTGCGGCGCAATTCACCATCCACGTTGTGGTTGTCCGGAACGGGGCAAACGTTGGCAGCAACAAGTTGTCGAGATCGGCTTCGCTACTATGCTCGGTTGGCCGGATTGGAAGGGCGCCATGTGCATCCTCACCAGTTGCGGGCGACTTTTGCCACGCGACTGGACCAAGCAGGGACGAACGTGACGGTCATTCAAGAGCTCATGGGCCATGCCGATATAAAGACGACGAGTCACTATGTCGGCGTGGCCGGGAAGGAAATGCGTCAGGCAGTGGAAATCATGGACCCCCTCGAATAGTCACGCCGGGAGTTCATGAAAAAGGGATAACAGATAGTCTAGGGCTTCTACAGGCTTCATGATTGGGAAGGATAGATCGTCCTCCGTCACCGGTTTGGCCAAGGATTCGATGATATGCGGGGCGGATATCCGTTGTAAGGCGAGAAGCTCGCTATCTCCGGTGACAATCAAATCGGCGTGCGCAGCAATCGCTACCTCGAGAATTCGGTTATCATCCTTATCTGGCAGTTCCGGATGAACAATCGTCACGGACGGCACGATAGCCATCACATGCGGAGCGTTCAACAGAGATTGCGCCATGATGACGCGGTCTTTTTCAGTGCCCAAATGCGAAAACTTCTTCCGAATAATCCGGTGCCCAGCTCTACGGCCATCGCTAAAGACACCACAAGCGTATGCGCCGACCGAATCTGAACAAGAAGCTGATTGAGACGGTATTGTTCTCAGAGCCTAAAAGTGCGGATAGCAACACATTCGTATCGACGACGATTTTCACTTGCCCTCGCGGAATGCTTGGATTTCGGCCATGATTTCCTCTTCGGATAAATTGGCTGTTTGAATCTTGGGAGCGAGACGCGCACGCGCTCGTTGGTACCGCTGTTCCCGCATGGCTGCTGCTTTTTCACCCCCGACAACTTTTAAACGGGTTACCGGTTTAAGAAACTTCACTGCCATTATTCCTCTCTCACGTATCAATAAATTATATCTC
>JAKAAS010000174.1 GCA_021802225.1 Bacillota bacterium | reverse complement strand
TGTCACGAGGGGGGAAAAGACATCAGTGTATCCCCCGGCTGAACCCGATGGCCACTAGCACCACCATAATCAGAATGTACAAGCGCAGTCCCCAGAAGGCTATTTGAATCCATCCCTTGGGGACGACCTTGGTCAGCTTGACCGGTGCGTTGTCGTCTGGGGGGAGCACCTGCAGGTTTTTTTGTGTCGACTTCATGGGAACCTACCTCCTTTTGCTGGATTAAAACCATTTGGGAAAGACCACCGATAACCCGTAAATTCCATTGAGCACTACCAGCAAGCCGACAATGGTGAAGGCAGAGATGTTCTGCCACCGGTGATTGACGTGCTCTCCCATAATCCCCGGGTCATTTAACAGCAGCAGCAGGAAGAGCATGGCCGCCGGCATGAAAATGGAGGCGATGACCTGGACCGTCAGGTTGAGAAACCCTAGTGGCGTATTGGGAATCAATACGACGCCCGCGGCCAGAAAAGCGCTCAGCAGCCCAGGAATGTAGAAACGCCAAGCCTGCTGGAAGGGAAGGTTGATGCTCTTGGGCCAGTTGAAGGCCTCTCCCATAGCCCAAGATGTACTCGCCGTCAGCGCTATCGTGGCAATAGTCCCTGCCTCGACCAGGCCTAGGGCAAAAAGGCTCTGTCCCGTAGGCCCGAGACGCTGGCCGATGACCTGGATGATTTGCTGAATATCATAGCCTGCGGCGCCGGGGCGTCCAAAAGCGACGGTGCCAGTCAGAATCACAATGGCCAGCGCTACCACCACCATGGCCAGCGTCCCCAGCGCGGTGTCAATCTGTCCGTGCCGCACATCCTTGACGGTCAGCCCCTTGTCGACCACGGAGGACTGCTGGAAAAACAGCATCCAGGGGGCGATTGTGGTGCCGAAGTTGGCCAAGACGACAAACAGGAAAGCGGCGGTGAATCCTCCGGGAATCTGCCAGTGCCGGAACGCTCCCACCACCGCTCCCCAATGGGGGTGGGAGATGAGGGCCAACGGCACAAAGATGAGGTTTCCCGCGGCAATCCACAAGGATACGCGCTCCCAAGTGCGGTAGCGCAGGACCAAGAGAATAATGGCGTCGACAATAATGCCGCCCAGCGCACTCCAGACCGGGGGGACACCGAACACCGACATGCCTACGGTAATCCCGATAAATTCCGTCACCAGCGTCAGAACATTGGCCACGACCAGGTCAATAAGGGAGAACCAGCCCCAGAAGGCGCCATAACGTCCCCAGATCATTTCGGCATGGCCGCGGTGGGTGACGGCTCCCAGCCGGACAGTCATCTCCTGCACCACGTATGCAATAAAACCGCCAATTACGAGAGCTGGAATGAAAAAGCCAATGCCATAAGTCGCACCGGTCTGGGCATAGGTGATGACACCGCCTGCGTCGTTGTCCGCAATCATCACCAGAATGCCGGGGCCGATTAAGGTCATTAAAAGCATCAGACGCTTGGTCCAGCCGCGGGATTCGCGCAGGGCCGCGACACGCGCCTGATCCTCGGCCCGAATCTGGTTGTCATCCAATGGGGTTGCTGCAGAAATTGTCTTTTTCACGGTATATCCCTCCCTCGGCTGTCCCGGGGCAGGTCACGCACGCAATAAATTACGTAGGAGACGAGAGCACTCGGGAGAGCACAGCGCGTTCACTGAATCGATTGTAATGGTCTGACTTCTATGGCCTCCAGGGTCTGTATTCACCCGCGTTCCCTCCTTATAATGGAACTTCTCCATAAAAATATCCTCTTTGCCTGAACAAGAGGATGGCGCGCCAAAAAATTACGCAATCCCCCTGGTGGAGCTTCGGCACTGCATCACGTGAGAACTCGGTAGAGTTCAGCCACTTTGGAAGAAGCCTTAATCCGGCAACTTCTGGTCTACTCCTTAGCGTCTTTAGACGGTTCGGAGCAGTGGCCTGTGTTGATGCAGACGCCTCGCCTAACGAGGATATCAATTAACTTCTTTCCTCCCTCACTATATGCTCCTAAGCGGCCGTGTGTCAATGGCCAAGTATGCTATCGCGAGAAAAAAACGGATAATAGGTTAAAATGCTTTACAAACGGGCTGCTGTTGTCCAAAACGATGAATTTTGACCATTTTTGTGGAGTGACAAGGGACTCCTTCGGGTCCTCTGTTCTTTAATTTTCAGGTGGGTGAATTCTGGGCTCAAGAGCAAAGATGGGGATGCGCCATATTGAGCAGTCCGCAGCCATGCGGCGATGGGAGTCTATTGTCCTTCCGGGAACAAGCGGCCATGGTGAAGTGGGAACGGCTTTAAACCCCATGGCCGCACATTCCATCTCACACAGCCGTGGCCGAGTTCGTCTGATTGCTGCCGGCACAAGCAGCAAAGGCCGATTTGTGCTTCGAGTATTGCCCCTGGTTGCCATATCTGCCGCCCAGTGAAACAAACCCTTGCGAATGCGGTGGCGGATTTCTTCCCGCCTGGCCGCGCTCCATTTTGAGGAATAGCTCGAAGACGTCATTGAGCAGACAGCTTACCGAATGATGGGATACGTCTGCCGCTTTTTTCTTTGCTGGCTGCCCGATAGGCCGCCCTCTGGGTGAAAAGTCAAGCGGCTTCCCTCTCTCCATTAATTTATCATGAGAATCTCACAAAAGCGCCCGATCGGCCATGATTCTGGGAATATGTCAGGTTATAATGAATATCGGAGAGGGTTCTTTATACCTAGTTCCCTTTCAGCCGTGTTTTTGCACAGCAACATAGTTAATGTCCGGGCGCTTGCGTGTGTTTTGCGCACGGCCCTGAAACAGCGTGGGAAAAGTATAAGGGCTCTGGAGCCGGGCTTGCTTGGGCCATCATCGAGGATGCGTCAGCCGGAATAACGCACAGAAAGAAGGGTGATTATGTCTAAAGTTAGCAAGGGAATTCTTTGGGTCGCCGGCGGGTTGGTCGTTATCATCGGGTCCATTTTCATGACCTCTGCGGTGCATGTGAGCCGGGTGCAGAAACGCTACGGGCAAGCGTATTTGAATCCTGAAGTAGGGGGAGCCTCCCACTACAAAGTCGAGGTGTGGGTGCCGGCTGGCACTGGCACGGCGAAATACGTGGTCCTTTACGAAGGAAACAAGTTTAAGAATTTGACCGTTCCCGAGACCGGGGCAGCGCACTGGGCCAATTTGGGAACCTTCCCGTCCCAAGATAACGCGACGATGTCTGTGCGGCGCGTGGGAGCGCCGGGCCAGCGCAACGACGGCGTCGCGAATGGCCATATTCAGCACGAGCAGGTGGAGTTCATTCCCGCCTCCTAATTGTCGTCCAAGGCGAAATAAGGGCCGCCGAATTTGGCGGCCCTTATTTACGTCAGGCCCTGACCGTGCGGATTGCAAGCGGCCCTAGAGGCTGACCCCGATCATGTAGAGGCCAAAGGCCATCACAACGCTGGAAAGGATCCACACCACGACCCGGTAGCCCCCATGCATGCGGTGCTCGGCCGGGAGCGCCTTCGATTCCAGCAGCAGGAGGAAGCCGAGAACAATGGGCAGCAGCATGGCGTTCATCACTTCCACATCGATGGTGAGCTGGACCAGGTCGATGCTGGCGATCACCATGATGGCACCGGTCACATGCGCTAGGGTGTAAATGATGTAAAATCCTGGAGCCTCACGAAACCGGTGGTTTAAACTGTGCTTCATCCCAAAAGCTTCCCCAATGCCCCATGATCCGGCTATTGAGGCGACCAGGGCAGCGACGAATCCCGCCCCCAGGATTCCGGCCCCGAAGATGATTTTTCCAGCAGCAGCCCCCATCACAGATTTTAGGGCATCAGCGATTTGCACAATCGACTGCAGGGAACTTATCTTGTCATGGCCTAGAGTGGCGGCGGCCGTCAGCACCACCGCAATCATCAGCAGCTGCGTGATGACGGAGCCAATACCGGTATCCCAGCGCGCTGCCCGGATATGCGATCCATCCCAGTGTTTGTCAATAATCGCGCCCTGTTGGTAGAAGATCATCCAGGGCATGATGACGGCGCCGACGTTCGCGGCAAGGAGAAACACATAGCCAGATTGGTTTAGGGGAATATTCACGAGGCCGTGGACAACGAGTCCGAATTTCGGGTGAGCCAAAATGGCCGTGACAAAAAATGCCAACTCCAGACTGCCTAAAGTGATGCCAATCCATTCAACGCGCTGGTAACGACCTGACACCCCAATGGCGATGAGCGCGGCGGTCGCGATGCCTACGCTGAGCCAGGGCGGCAATCCGACGAGAGTCCCGACCCCGGCGATTCCGGAAAACTCTGTGATCAGCGCCCCCACCACAGACAGAAATAGGGTAGACACGGACAGCCACGCCCACCCCCGGCCAAAACGCTCCCGGATCAGCTCCCCATGTCCCTTGCCTGTATAAATGCCGAGGCGCACGGTCATTTCCTGAATGACGAATAGCATGGGAATCAGAATCAGCTGCGGCAGTACCATGCGGTAACCCCATTGCACCCCGGATTGCGCAGCCGTGACAACGCTTCCCACATCGGTGTCTGCCAGCATCACCATAATCCCCGGACCAAACAGCAGGGAATAGCGCATAAGTCGGCGGTGCCAGGGAGAGGGGCGGGAGAGTTCTGGAGACTTGGCTTGATTGTTCACGGCAGACACTCCCAGCGGCAATAGACGTTACCGAAGTTTCGAAACCCCAGCGATATATGGTGATAATGTAAATCATTATCACCGCGATAAATACTGCAAAAATCCGCACCATGTGCCGCAAGCCTTCTGGCATCCCCACCACTATACCATGAGCAGGGGGGAATGCGGGATTTTGGCTAAAACGCATCCTGATCTTAGGGTTTCCATTGCGACGCAATTGGATCATGACGATTATCGCCATGATTGGGCCGACAACCCATGGATTGGCGCGCACGGTCCTCATGCGGCAGGCTTTGGGTGCGATGTTACTTATTGGGGCTTGCCGCATAAGATACAGCGGGGAGAGGCGGAGATTTCGGGTCGTTGTTATAAATCGGCTGCATATGGGCAACATTAAACCAATGCCGGATGCGGGGAGTCGATGAGTGATGGACAAGCGAAACCGTCTGACCAAGAGTCTTCTGTGGATTAGTGAAACGACAGGGCTGTCAGCCCAGGCGGCTATTCATGCCCTGGCCCTAGAAAAACGGGGCGTTGCCAGCAGCGACGAAGAGGGGCTGGAGGACCAGCCCACGGATGAGCCAGGTCCGGGTCCTTTGGAGGGCACCTAGCAGTTTGCGGGCGATATTTTCCGCATCATCCTGAGATTTTCTTCTATAATCGCAGCGTTCTTGCATCATGTCTCCTTGTACGGT
>JAKAAS010000173.1 GCA_021802225.1 Bacillota bacterium | reverse complement strand
AGTAGTGTCTCTCCGTCACAGGGGTTCCATGCATCTCTTGGCGTATGCTACAATAACGCGGACTCTTGTCGTCCGCATTTTGACACAGATATTGCCATCCGGGAGGGTTTCCATGCCGCAGTCTATGCGTTTTCTTGTGTTAGCGGGATTCGTCACAGCCATCACCGCCGTCGGTGCATTGACCTCTTTCACTATTCCCCTTCTGTCAATCGTGCCGTTCAGCCTGCAGGTTTTAGGCGTTTATCTCGCGGGCGGCTTGCTGCCGCCACGTTGGGCCTTCATGAGCATGGTGGCCTACCTGCTGTTGGGGACGCTGGGCCTGCCGGTCTTTGCCGAAGGCAGTCATGGCATTGCGATTCTTTTAGGGCCATTCGGGGGATATCTCTGGGCGTACCCGCCAGCCGCTTGGCTGATAGCCCGTGTCGCCGGTCCAGGTGTGAACAGGTGGCGCCTGTCGTCCGGCCTGTTCACAGGCATTGTGTTAATCTACGCGGGCGGGATGGCCGGCATCATGCTGACATCTGGAGCGTCCGTATTCCGCGCTTTCATGGAAGGGGTTGTCCCGTTCATTGCTCTGGATGTGCTCAAAGCGGTCATCGCCTTTCCCATCATCCGGCGTGCCCGCGCATTCACGATGAGCCGCTGGGGGGCTGGCAGCTACCAAAAGGCCGGATAGCGCGCCTATGTCAGAAAGCGGGTGCAGAGTAGCACAAATCAGGTTCCCTACAGGGCGCGCCACGTGGGCGCAAAACCCCTCGCGGCGCAAAAAAAGCGGCGCGAACACCCGCAGCGCGCCCCTCCTGACAACCCACCGGGAAGCCACGGGCGACCCCGCAAAACTACGCCAGAGTCCCCCGAGCCTCATGCCGGCTACGGCTGCTCTTCATCATCCCAGTCCCCAGCATGGTAAGCTGCAAGATGTTCCCCCATGGCCGAGTTCTCGTCTGCATCTTCCCGGTGCTCGTTGTCTGCCTGAACCCCATTCGCAATATCCTCGTCCGCCTCGCGTTTGGAAAGGGATATGCGCTTGTTCGCCGCATCCATGCTTAAAATCTTAACCCAAATCCGGTCTCCTACAGCCACCACGTCGGAGGGCTGGTGAATGCGCTCGGGAGCCAGCTGGGAAATGTGCACCAGCCCGTCTACTCCAGGCTCCAGTTCCACGAACGCTCCAAATCCTGCCAGCCTCACTACCGTTCCCTCATAGAGCCGGCCGACGTCATAACGGGATTCGACGCCTTCCCAGGGATTCGGAAGAACCTGGCGCATCCCTAGAGAAATCTTGTTCTTTTCGGGATCCAGGCGCAAAACCTTCACGTCGACCTCCTGGCCAATTTCCAGCACCTCAGAAGGATGGTTGATGCGTCCCCACGACATCTCACTGATATGCAGCAACCCATCGACCCCGCCCAAATCAATAAACGCGCCAAAGTCCGTCAAGCTCTTCACCACACCGTGGCGCACCTGTCCTTCTTCAATGCCTGCCCACAGCTCATCGCGCTTTGCATTGCTTTCAAGTTCCATGGCGATTTTACGGGATAGGATAGCGCGGCGTTTCCCCCGGTCCAGCTCAACCACCTTGACCGGAACCACCTGGTGCAGGTAGGGCGCCATATCGCTGACAAACCCTCTCGCAATATGCGAGGCCGGAATAAAGCCGCGGAGGCCAACGTCAACGACGAGACCGCCCTTGACAATTTCCACTACCGGCGCGTGGAGTATCTCCCCGGTCTTCTGCGCTTCTTCGAGCTTGAGCCAGGCGCCTTGCTCATCCGCGCGGCGTTTGGACAGTTTTAAGGCCCCTTCGTCCCCCTCGTAGCCCAACACATAGACCGAGATCGTATCTCCTAGTTTCACCACGTCCTCGGCGCGGTCAACATGGCGGTGGCTTAAGTCCTGCAGATGAATAATCCCTTCGGATTTCGCGCCCACGTCAACCAGCACACCATCGCTCGATATATGGACAACCTTCCCCGCGACAATATCCCCCGGATGAACATCCCCCATCGGAGCATAAGCCAAAGTGTCCTCCATATTCATCACTTCTTCGTGCTCCGGAGCACTTGGACTGTTCGTGATCTCCTCTGGCAGTACATCCTTCCGTTCATCCATGATCGCCGGCCCCCTTGTTATTGCGCCTGTATTAACCAAACAATTCTTATTCCTCTTCTACATATTACACCGGACACCAGTGTCAATCCAAGCGGTTTCCGCCCAGCAGCAGCCAGTTCACCTTTTTTTTGGCGAGACCGCGCTGTCCTCGGAAGACGCGATTTGTTCCGCAATTTTACGCATGATGAGCTTTTGGGCCTCATGGCGTTCCATGTCCCCCGGAATGGTAAAAAGCTCGCCGACCGAATAGCGGATGGTCTTCCGAAATCCGTATTCCCCGCTGATCCCAATCGGGATGCAGGGGCATGCGGTCTTTTGCGCCAGATACACCGCCCCGGCGCGCGCTTCCTGCAACGGCCCCGCGTGAGAGCGGTGGCCCTCGGGAAAAATGAGAAGAGCCTGTTTGTGCGCCAGCAGCCGCAACGACGTGCGGATAGCCTTTCTGTCAGCCGTGCCCCGGCGCACCGGGAAAGCATGGAGATGCCGGATCAGCCACCCGAATACCGGAATGGAGAACAATTCCACCTTAGTCATAAAGTACACAGGACGCGGCATCAAGATGGCTGCCATGGGAGGATCAACAAAAGTGATGTGATTGACGAGAATAATAAGAGGGCCACTGCGCGGCACCCGTTCCAGCCCCGTCACCTCAATGCGGAAATACAGTGAGAGAATGATGCGCACAAGCCAGTAAAAAAATCCGTAGATCATGACCCCACACGTTGCCGGTAGAAAGACAACATCATATCGACAACATGATCCACCTCCATATCGGTGGTATCAATCACAATGGCATCAGCGGCCCGTCTCAACGGGCCGACAGCCCGCTTGGAGTCTAATGCGTCGCGGTGGCTTATCTCCTCGGCCAGCGTCTCCAAGTCCGCTGGAAATCCCATGCTTAAAAGGTCGTGAAGACGCCTGGCAGCACGTGCTTCCAAGGACGCCGTGAGAAAAAACTTCAGGTCGGCTCCCGGCAGGACATAGGTTCCAATGTCCCGGCCATCCATAATGACATGACCCTTCCCCGCCATCTGGCGCTGCCTGCGCACCATCTCCTCGCGCACTAGGGGAAATCCCGCCACCAGGGACACACTGGCATTCACCTCAGGACTTCTCAGCAATAGGGTGACATCTTCCCCATCTAACAGCACTGCGGGAGCCTTATGGCCAGCGCCGGACAATTCAATCCGTGTCGTGCCCAGAAGATGTGAGAGCTGGGTTTCATCGCGCAGGTCCACCCCGTGCTGCAATGCTTTCAACGCCAGGGCGCGGTACATGGCTCCGGAATCCAGATAGAGAAATTCCAGCCGCTCAGCCATGCGGCGAGCAACGGTGCTCTTCCCCGCGCCCGCCGGCCCATCGACGGCCACCACTGGACCCTGTCCCCATGCCGCCATTATCCTTGCGGCTCCTGGTCTGCCGGAAGTAAGTCTTCCCGCAACACTACGGCGCCGTATTGGTAGATGTGGCGGACCTGCTCCGGGGTGCGGTCCGTTTCGGCCTGCATCAATACCCGCACGGTTTTAGGAAGTCCGTGAGGAACATTCAGCTCACTCATACAGATGACCGGAACAAACTGCCACCCGACTTTGCGGGCGGCCTCCGCCGGAAACGTGGCATGCAGGTCCGGGGTCATTGTGAAGCAGATGCTGCTCATCTGCGATGGGTCAATGCCGTTGGCCCTGGCCATTTCCACAATCAGTTCTTGGGTTCTTGCCAAGATTTGGCCAGCCTCATCACGTTCCACCGTCGTTGCTCCTCGAATACCGCGAATCAATCCATCAACACCCTTTCTTGTCCTAAGGCGTGGGCCCGTAACGCCTGGCATTCCGGCACACGTACTATGAGTTCTGGTTTTCCTTCGCTTCCAGCTGAACTTTTTGCTCACAGGTCCGGCAGATGTAGGGATGTTGGCTGCCATATTTCTGGCTTTCGTACTCCTTTGTCCACGCGGCTATCTCCGTCACAGTCCCGCAAATCTGGCAACGCACTTGCATCATCTATCCCTCCTGCTCCATGATGAGATTAGTGGATAAAACTGTCATAGGGGGCGACTCAATGTCACATCTAGTGTCTCTCACGCTGACCGATATCAGCAAAGAAATTGTTGACGAATATCTGGGCCGCTTTCCAGCCAAAATACTCAACAGCGCTCGAGACTATCTCTATGAAGACCGCCTTGTCCGCAAGCTGGCAATGCCTGGACGCCTCATAGCGCAGCTGCGCGGATATCAGGACTCCTACCTTCCCCATTTTGAACTCTCTGACGGATCGCCGCAAGGGGGATGCACGTGCGGGCGTTACCAGCCCTGCGCACATTTTACCGCACTGCTGCTCACCTTTCGCGATCACCCCGAACAATTTGCCTTCCCGCCCTATGCGCTCCTGCGCGGCCTTATGGATCCGTGGCCCCTGCTGTTTGCCGATAATTTTCTGAATCAGCATGTTCCAGACCCCATGCCCTGGTGGATGCTGCCCGAGCATCTCGCCCCCGCCAAACAGTGGCAGGTCCCCTCCTTGGCCAGCGTCACCCGCAACCCATCGCTCCTCGCCGACTTGCACCCGTCATGGCTCGGGCGCCCCGGGGCGGAAGCCGCAGTGGAGTCGTGGCGCGACACGCGCACTATCCGCAAGGCGGGCGCTCCCTTCTGGGTGTCTATGTGGGCCTACAACCCCTATCTGCCGCTGGACAATGTGTTCACGAGCCTGGCACCGGACCTTCCCGAAAGCCAGAACCTCATTCTCCACACATTGTGGAGCCACACCGCCATTCCCTTTCCCGAGGAGAGACAGGCTCTGGCCGTTCGCCGCCTCCTGGGCCTCATGGCCCAGATCCCTGGATCGCCGGTGTATTGGCTTTGGGAGCAGTTCCCCCAAACCGACCCTTTGTACCTAGCCAGGGCCCGCTTGTTGTTGGAGCAAAACGACACGGAGGAGGCCGTGCGCCTACTCGAAGGACACTGGCCAGCCGACAGGCAGGACCAGCATACCGTGCGCCAGGCGCTGATAGCATGGCTCCCCGTCCCGGCTCAGCTGCCCTATCGAATTGCGGATTGCCTCGAGACCGGGTCAGCGGATCAGCTCAGCGCACTCCAATCTGTTCTCGCCCCGGCGGTCTGGGACGACCTGGCCCAGAATTTCAACCGGCGCTGGCCATCGTCTGCCGGGTCGTAAGCAGCGGCGAAGGCGTCAACCCCGGGATCCGGCCGCGCTTGGCCACGGGCT
>JAKAAS010000172.1 GCA_021802225.1 Bacillota bacterium | reverse complement strand
GCCACCTCCCACGCATTACAGCATACCATAACAAACCCGCTCTCCGGTTCTTGGAGAGCGGGTTTGATCCCTCGTCTTGTCAGCGGTTGCGCATGTTCTTGAGTGTGGTGCTGTGGGGCAGGCCGCTCACTCCGGGGTGGAGAAAGGTGCGTATCTGAGCCACTGCGATTCCGACTTCCCCAAAACCGGTAGCAATCAGCTTGACCTTGCCCGGATAATACGCGGCGTCCCCAACAGCCCATATGCCTGGCCGCGTAGTCTGCATGGAATCCAGTGAGACCTTGATCGTCGATCCTTTGAGATCGAGGTTCCAGGTTTTCACCGGCCCCAGGTCAGGATGGAATCCAAGCCCGCCAATGATAGCATCCACCGCAATGTCTCTCGGGCCTTCGTCTTGATGGCGTATGCGGGCACCCGCCACTCCCGCCTCTCCATAGATCTCCTCGATTTCTGCCGGGGTGACAATGCTGATATTGGCCGTTTCCTGCATTTGGCGGACACTGTCTTCCTGCGCCCGGAAGTCATTGCGGCGGTGCACAACGGTCACCTGCCGCGCTTGTCGGGAAACTGCCAGAGCCCAGTCCACAGCGGTATCCCCGCCCCCGACCACCATGACATGCTGCCCGGCAAAGGTGCCGAGAGGAGGCACAAAGTAGTGCAGTCCCCTGCCTTCCCAGTTCCCGGCTCCTTCGGCTGGCAGCCGGCGCGGTGTGAACGACCCGATCCCGACTGCCAGCAAAATGGCGCGCGTGCCGTGCACTGCCTTATTGGAATGCAGCAGGAACGTCCCGTCCGCGAGTGTTTCCACTGCTTCCACCGACTCTCCCAGCACCACCTCAGGATGGTAGCGGTCCATTTGCGCCACAAGATTCAAAGCCAAATCCTTGGCCGGGATAGCAGGAAATCCGGCCACGTCATAGACAGGCTTTTCCGGATACAGCGCGTAGAGCTGTCCTCCCAGTTCGGGCAAACTTTCAATAATCTTGACCTTCATGCCGTGCAAACTAGCCAGCGTGGCGCCAAACATCCCCACGGGCCCTCCACCGACGATGGTCACATCAAATAATTCCGTACTAACCGCCTCCAGCCTCCATCATTCATTCCCTGTCTTTCCAGGACATTGCGCGACCGCCAGTTCAGTCACCCCAATGCGGAAGTTAATAGTGAAAAGACACTTTAGTGATTTAATTTAGCGTATTACGCCGGCATTGGCAAGAACAAAGGCTCGTCCCTCCCTTGTGTCCCTAACCTTGGGGAAAGCGCCGGGCCTGCGCTGTAAATGTCTGGGCTATGACTCGCAGCGCGCTGCTCATCGTGTCAATGGGACGGTGAATCAGGGCCAGCTGCCGGAATGCCGTAGGATTCAGGTGACGCACCACAACTTGTCCCACATCCGCAAATACCCTCGCCGCCTGGTTCGGCACGATCGAAATCCCCATGCCCGATGCCACGAATCCAATCACCGTGGCGATGCTGGTGGCCTGGAAGATGATGCGCGGCTGGATGCCGTACTCGTGGAACAGCGCCAGGACATTGCGCTGAAGACCTGTTCCGGCATCGAGGCCGATAAATGGATAGCCACCCAGCATTTTCACCCCGATCGGCTCTTCGGCCAGCACCGACGTCGGGCTGTCGATCAGAACCAGCTCTTCCCGCCACAGAGGCACAATATCGATATCCGTGTAAATGATTGGAAGCGTAACGACGGCCAAATCCAAATCACCGTGGCGCACCTTTTCGACCAGATCCAGCGACCGCCCTTCCGCCACGATCAGGTGGACATCGGGGTACAGCGTCATCATGCGCCGGTAGACAAAAGGAAAATGTGACGCGGAGGCCGTCTGAATCATCCCCAGACGCACTTCTCCGTGAATGGTGCGGATGTCCACCAGGTCATCCGCCAGGGATGCAACATCACGCAGGATAGCCCGTGCGCGGTCGACAACCATTTGCCCCTCAGCCCTCACGGTAATGCCGCGGGCGCTGCGGTCCACCAAGCGGTGGCCGATGAGGTCTTCGAGCATTTTCAGCTGGTGGCTGACTGTGGGCTGAGCCACGTCTAGAGCTTGCGCAGCTGCCGAAATTGACCCGTGATCAGCCACCGCCACCAGGCATGTCAACTGCCGCAATGAGATGTCCATCGCTCACCCCATAAATTATTTCTATATCTATCTATACAGCAAAATGCCTTGGCCGTCCAGTGTCAGCAGTCTTTAATAAGGATATACGATACACAAAGATCATCCCCTGCGGGATGAATGAACGGAGAGTGACCCAATTGGACGCAAAAACGCAAAGCAGCAAGACCTATAAATGGTGGGCGCTGTCCGCGACTAGCATGGGGATGTTCATGGCAGTGCTCAACGACACCACGTTGCTGGTGGCCCTGCCCACTCTGATCCGCGTGCTGCACATGTCTTCGCTGCTCGCCATCTGGGTCATGCTGTCCTATATGGTCACGCAAACGGTTTTGGTTCTGACGGTAGGGCGATTTTCAGACATGTATGGCCGCAAGCGGTGGTATGTGGCGGGATTCGCCCTATTCACCGCGGCCAGCCTGGCTGCGGGATTTGCCTCCAACGGCGTGGCCCTGCTCGTGATTCGAGCTATCCAGGCTATTGGCGGCTCACTGGTTATGGGCAACTCGACGGCGATTGTGGCCGACGCTTTCCCCCGCAAACAGCTGGGGCTGGCGCTCGGCATCAACAGCATCGTAATTGCCTTGGGCATGGTGCTGGGCCCCGTTCTCGGCGGGCTTTTGGTCACGTTGCTGAATTGGCGCTGGGTTTTCTGGTTTAACGTGCCTGTGGGCATTATCGGCACCCTGTGGGCCGCGCGCCAACTGCACGACGTCACCAACCCGGTGGCGGGACAGCACATCGATTACTGGGGGAATTTAAGCTATATGCTCAGCCTGCTGGGCACGCTGATTGCCATTACCTGGGGCGGGATTGAAGGCTGGCGCTCACCGGTCGTCCTGACGGGTCTGATGACGGCAGTTGTCGGCTTTGTTGTCTTCATCCGCTGGGAGCAAGTGGTCAAGGACCCTCTGTTAAAACTCCCGCTATTTCGGATCCGCGCCTTTGCCATGGGCAATCTGTCCAACCTGTTTATTGCCATGGCGCGGGGAGCGATTGTGCTGCTGTTCATCTTCTACTTCCAGGGCGCCCGCGGCGAAAATGCTCTGCAGGCAGGAATTTCAGTGATCCCCATGGCCATTGCCATGGGCGTGGTGGCCCCTGTATCCGGGTGGCTGGCCGACCGCATGGGCGCCCGTGTTCTGGCGACGGCTGGCGCGGCGGTGATGGGGATAAGCCTCATCGGATTTTCCGCCACCATCTCCCTCACCACTCCCTACCCCGTCATCGCCTTCTGGCTAGTGGTCGCCGGGGCCGGGAACGGCTTGTTCAACTCCCCCAACACCAGTGCGATTATGGGATCCGTCATACCCCAGGAGCGGGGCATCGCGGCGGGAACCCGGACCATGCTGCTCAACACGGGAAATGTCTTCTCCATTGGCATGGTCTTGGCCCTGGTAGCAGCTACCGTGCCTCCGGCTGTCATGCTGGCGATTTTTTCCGGACAGCCGGCAAGTGTCGGGGCGTTGTCTCTCACCAGTTTTTTGCACGGGCTCAGTCTCGCCTTTTCCGCTATGGCCCTGATGGCCTTTGTCTCCGCGGCCCTCTCATTTCTGCGGGAGTCAAACCAGCCGCAGGCTCTGAAAGAAGCGCGCGCGGCATCGCGCTAGCCTCCGCAGACAACAAGAGAGGGCGCCCTCCCGAACAGGGCGCCCTCTCTTGGCGAACCGCTGGCTGCTATTCAGATGCCGTTCCCTGCGACCGTAAAACCTCCACCAAACCTGCCAGCCCTGTCACGTCTCCCGGCAATATCAGCTTAGAGGAAGGGGCCTGGCCCACTGTGGCCAGGGTCTCCAGAGACTTCAGCTGCAGCAGCGCGCGCATCCGCTCCGGACGCCAGTCATGCGCCTCATTCTCCGCCAGGTTCAGCACTGCCGTGTTAATCATGCGGGTGGCATCCGCCTGGGCCTCAGCCAGCTTCCGAATCGCTATCGACTCCGCTTCCGCTTCGAAAATCCTGGCCTGCTTGGACGCCTCCGCCCTCATCACAATGGCCTGCTTATCACCCTCCGCCTGGGCGATGGCTGCCTGGCGCATCCCTTCCGCCTGCAGGATGCTCGCCTGCTTCTGCCCTTCCGCCTGCTCAATTGTAGCCAGTTTGTTGGCATCAGCCTTCTTCTGGGATTCCATCGCCTTTTGCATTTCATCGGTAAGATCCACCTGGCGGATGGAGGCCTGCACGATGCGAATCCCCCATGGCCCCGTAAGCTCGTCCAGCTCATTGCGCAGCGCCGTGTTAATCTGTTCGCGGTGGGTCATCACCTCGGCCAGTTTGCGCTGCCCGACCTCCGAGCGCAGAGTCGACGAGACAATGTTCTTGATAGCTAATTCCGGGTTGGCGATTTCGTAAAGATAGCTTTTAGCATCGACGACCTGGTATAAAAAGTACGCGTCGATAACCGGGCTCACATTGTCCGCCGTGATGACCGGTTCGGGAGACAAAGCAACCGTGACCGATTTCGTGCTGACAAGCTTGACGGAATCCACCAGGGGCAGCTTGATAGTCAGCCCCGGCTGAGCTTCATGGTGGAATTTTCCCAGACGCTGAATAACCCCCACTGAGCCTTGGGGAACAATCCGGAGCGTCCCCCGCAGCACGAGGACAATCACGATGACCACAATGACGGCCTCAATCAAGAAATCGAGCATAATAGGCCTCCTTAGCCTTGATCCGCGACAACAATCAGCGTGACCCGGTCACGTGCCGTGACCCACACCTTGGTGCCAGGAGCGATCTCGACCGGATCATCCGTTGCCGCTGACCACTGCTGACCATTGACTTTGACAATTCCTATCCCCGTGCGGTCTTGCGGAATCGCCGTCATCGCCACACCGGACGACCCAACCAATCGGTCAATCGTTGATCGATATTCCATAGGCCTCACCTGTAATGTGTGATGGTTCTCCCTTCATCATAGTGTTCTCTGGGGCTGCTGTCATTGATGGCGGCTGAGAAAGTCAGCGATTGTCCGGTACACAGCAATTTCGTTCTCCTTTTTGCTGAATCCGTGCCCCTCGTCCGGCAGCACCAGGTACTCCACGTCCCTCCCCTTTTCGCGAAGGGCTGCCACCAGCTGGTCGGACTCATGCTGAACGACCCGGGGATCGTTCGCCCCCTGTATGACCAGCATGGGACATGTCATCGTTTCGACATAGCCAATCGGCGAGTCCTCTTCAAACTTTGAGGGATTCGCTTCCGGATCGCCGAGAAACTGGTTCATGACCGGCTTCCAAGAATCCGGGAGGGACGTGGA